>CAWUND010000091.1:0-5066 GCA_963923815.1 uncultured bacterium | reverse complement strand
CCGCATTGGCCTGATCGACTACGGCATGGGCAACCTGCACTCCGTGCAGCGGGCCTTCGAACGGCTGGGCTGCACGGTGGTGGCGGTGCAACAGGCCGAAGCCATGGACCCCTGCCAGGCGCTGGTGCTGCCGGGGGTGGGGGCCTTCGATCCCGCCATGGAGCGGCTGGAGCAGTCGGGGCTGGTGCCCGCCATCCGCCACTGGTGCGCCCAGAACCGACCCCTGCTGGGGATTTGCCTGGGGCTGCAGCTGCTGTTTGACAGCAGCGATGAAGGGCAGCGGCCCGGGCTGGGGCTGATCCGCGGCCACGTGGCGGCCCTGCCCCGCTGTGCGGGGCACCCGATTCCCCACATGGGGTGGGAGCCGTTGCTGCCCGCCACCGCCAGCCCCCTGCTGCCGGCGGGGGCCCCGGAGGCCTGGATGTATTTCGTGCACTCCTTCGCGGCGGCGCCGGCGGATCCCGACTGCATCACGGCGCGGGTGGCCTTTGGCGCCGAGGCGGTCACCGCCGCCGTGTGGCAGGGCAGCCTGGGGGCCTGCCAGTTCCACCCGGAGAAATCAGCGGAGGCGGGGGAGGCGATGCTGCGCCGGTGGCTCCACTGGCTCGAGCAGCGGCAGCCATGAGCCTGCGGATCAGCGGTGGGCGCAAGTTGCAGAGCCCGCCGGGGCTCACGGCACGGCCCACCCCCTCCCGGGTGCGGCTGGCGGTGATGAACATGCTGGCCCTGCGCCTGGCTGGGGCCCGCTGGCTCGACCTCTGCTGCGGCAGCGGCGTGATGGGCTGCGAAGCCCTGCAGCATGGGGCGGCGGCCGTGGTGGCCGTCGACCAGGACCGCCGCATGGCCGCCACGGCCCAAGCCAACCTCGACCGGGTGGCCTCTGGAATCCAGCCCACCCCGGTGGTGGCGGTGGCCAGCCAGGAGGTGGTGCGCTGGCTGCGGCAAACGGCCCCAGGCCAGGAGCCCTTCGATCTGATCTATGCCGATCCCCCCTACGCCGCCGGGCTCTACGGGCTGATCAGCGAAGCCATTCGAGCCGGGGGGTGGCTGCGCCCCTCAGGGCTGCTGCTGCTGGAGTGCTCCAGCGATGCCGTGCCACCCCAAGAGCCGGGGTGGCAGCTCCACAAACAAAAACGCTACGGGGGCAGCACCGTGCTGGTGCTGCAGCCCGCCTAACCATCAGCCGCCCAGGGCGCTGCCACGGCGGTACTGGTTCCAGGCCGCCACGAACAGACCCGCCAAGGTCACGGGAATCAGACCGAGCACGATGCCGCAGAGCAGGGGTTCGATCATGGGTGGAATCACTGGGCTGGTTGCACAATTCTTCCACGCCCCTGCCCCAAACTGCGGGCGGCGTGATGCGCCTTGACATCCCCAGCTGCTTGAACTCCCCGGCGACCCCCAGCGCAGAACCCACCACCGCCAACCGCCGCGGGCTGATTTCAGCCCTGGCGTTGGTGGCGGCCGTGTGTGTGGCCGTGGTGGCGCTGCTGGTGCTCCTACCCGCGGCCCGCAGCGATCCGTACACCCGCAGCACCCTGCAGCTCAGCGGCTCCGCGGAGCGCGGTGAGCAGCTGTTTCTGATCAATTGCGCCGGTTGCCACGGCATCGCCGCCCAGGGCCTGGTGGGGCCCAACCTCCACGGCGTGCAGCGCCGCAAGAGCAACCGCCAGCTGATTCAGCAGGTGGTGAGCGGGCGCACCCCACCGATGCCCCGCTTCCAGCCCGAACCCCAGGCCATGGCCGACCTCTTGGCCTATCTGCGCGCCCTGCCGTGAGCCTGGCGGTGGTGTTGGTGGAACCCGCGGGCCCGCTGAACGTGGGCAGCGTGGCCCGGCTCTGCGCCAACTTCCAGGTGGCGGAGCTGCGCTTGGTGGCCCCCCGCTGTGATCACCTGGGGGCCGAGGCCCGGTTGATGGCGGTGCACGCCGAAGGGCTGCTGGAGCGGGCCCAGATCTTCCCCACCCTGGCGGCGGCCCTGGCGGATTGCGCTCGGGTGGTGGCCACCAGCGGCCGCGTCGAACCCGAGGGGCTGCCCCTCAGCGGCCACGAGGCGGCCCTCGGCTGGCTGCAGCCCGTCTTCAGGGATCCCAGCGCCCAGGGGGCCCTGGTGTTCGGCCGCGAAGACCGCGGCCTCACCAACCAGGAGCTGCTGCAGGTGGGGCGGGTGCTGCGGCTCAACAGTGCTGAGGCCTATCCCTCCCTCAACCTCTCCCACGCGGTGGCGATCTGCCTGCACGCGCTGCAACAGCCCCTGCCGGCGCCACCGGAGACGGCCGAGCCCTGCAGCCGCGGCGAGCTGGAGGCCGCCCTGGCCGATGCGGAGGCGCTGCTGCTGGAGGTGGGCTTCCTCTATCCCCACACCGCCGAGGCCCGCCTGGGCAAGGTGCGGGCCCTGCTGCAACGGGCCCAGGTGCGCGGCCCTGAGGTGGCTCTGCTGCGGGGCATGGTGCGTCAATTGCGCTGGGCAACGCAGCGGCAAAGCCCCTAAGGTCTGGCCCGTGCCTAGCCCCACCAGCCCTTGAGCGCGAGCCGCCCCAATCGCCCCAGCAGCAGCACCCCGGGATGGGGGGCACCCCTGCAGCTGGCGCTGCGGCTGTTGGTGATGGGCCTGGGGCTGGGGGTGATCACCGGAACCGCGCTCAAGCTGCTGGCCCCGCGCCTGGCGGGCGGCGGCCAATCGGCCCCCACCGCCGCACCGGCCCTGGCGATGCCCGGGGTGAGCAGCCTGCCCCGCGGCCTGGGGATGGGGCGCTTTGAGCCCCGCATCGAACTCACCGGCCTGAGCCAGAAGTGGGCCCAATTGGCGGCGGTGCATAAGGATCTGCAGGCCAGTGGCTACCTGCTGGTGCTCGACGACGGCCGCTTCGCCCAGCTCAACCCCGAACGGCCGCTGCCGGCGGCCAGCTCCATCAAAACGCCGGTCCTGCTGGCGGGGCTCGAGGAGCTGGATGCGGGCCGGCTGCGCTGGAACGAACCCCTCACCCTCACCAAGGAGGTGATGGGTGGCGGTGCCGGCTGGATGGCCAGCCGCCCCCAGGGCACCCGCTTTCCCTTCTGGGAGGCCGCCACCGAAATGATCCGGGTGAGCGACAACAGCGCCACCAACATGCTGATCAAACGGCTAGGGGGAAAGGCCAGCCTCAATGCCCGCTTCCAGGCCATGGGCCTCACCGGCACGGTGATCAACAACTGGCTGCCGGACCTCGATGGCACCAACACCACCAGCTCCCACGACCTGGCCCGTGCCATCGCCCTGGTGGACACCGGCGAAAAGCTCAGCCCCAGGGCCCGGGATCTGTTCCGGGAGGTGATGGGGAGATCCCGCACCAACACCCTGCTGCCCCTGGGGCTGTTGATGGGTTTGGGGGGCGATTCCGCCGACCCCGACAGCGACCTGCTCGGCTACGGGGTCACCGTGCTCAACAAAACCGGCGACATCGGCATCGCCTACGCCGATGGGGGGCTGATCGAGCTGCCCAATGGCCAACGGGCCGTGGCGGCGTTCATGGTGAAGGGCCCCTTCAACGACCCGCGCTCCACCGATCTGATCCGCGCCATGGCGGGCGAGCTGGCCCGCACGCTGATCGGCAAGCCCGGCGGCAGCGGCACCCCCCGGCCATGAGTCCCCTGCCCCTGGTGCTGCTGGCGGCCACCCCAGCCCCTGCGCCGGCCCCCGCACCCGCACCGATCCAACGGCCCCAAACCGTGGCGCCGCTGCCCGGCGGCCTGGATGCGGTGCTGCTGGTGAACGACAACAACCCGGAGCTGATCAGCGAGCCGGGCATCCTGCTCTCCACCTTCCCAAGCCAGGGGCGCAGCCAGCCCGAAGCCCACCTCAACCTGCCGCTGAACGGCCGCTTCGACCTGTTCAGCCACCACGTGTTCGCCGGCAAGCCGGACCAACTCAATTCCACCCTCTGGGTGGCGGTGGTGGCCCAGCCCCGGGGCATCCAGCCGGTCACGCTGCAGCTGCTGGCGGGCTCCACCGCCCTGTCGCAGGCCACCGATCGCATCCAGCCCCAGGCCCCCTTCCTGCCGTTGCCGGAGCTGATGCCCCAGGACGGCAACACCGTCTCTGGGCCGGGCAGCCGCGTGGCCACCGACCTGCTGGGGCGCCAGCGCAGCCCGCTGCTGCCGGAGCGCTGGACCCTGCCCCCCGGCCAACCCACCACCCTGCTGGTGCTGCCGCTGCCGGTGCGGGGCCTCGACCCGCTGCTCAACGGCCGCAACCTGCAGCTGCGGCTGCAGAGCTCCGGCGCGATCAGCCTGGCCACCCTGGCCGCCTTCGGCGAGGGGGATCAACCGCCGCCGCCGGAGCGATGGGCCGCCCTGCTGGATGGGGGCCTGAGCGCCAAGGAGCATGCCCCCACCCCCCGCGGCAGCACGGGGAAGCTGGTGTATTCCCGCGTCAGCGGCGTGCAGGTGGGCAGCACCTGGCGCGGCACCCTCACCGACCCGGGCAAGCCCTACCTCTCCGCCAGCCGGGCGCCGATCTCCTGGCCGATCGCCTCCCTGGAGCGCGGCAGCCTCGGCACCGGCCAGGTGCAAACCGCCGAGCTCAAGGCCTCCTACCCCGGCACCGCCTGGGCCGCCCACGGCAACTACGGCGTGGAGTACGACCTCACCCTGCCCCTGCGCAACGCCAGCAGCCAGCCCGTGCAGCTGCAGTTGGCGCTGGAAAGCCCGATCAAGGGCGACCTGCCCATCGGCGGCCTGCGCTTCAAGGCCAAACCGGGCCCACCGGTGATGTTCCGCGGCACGGTGGAGGTGAGCGGCCTCGACGGCGGCGATGGCAAACCCATGGGCCGCCAGGGGTTCCACCTGGTGCAAAGGGTGGGGCAGCAGGGGCCTGCCCTGGGCACCATCAGCCTGGCGGCAGGGGGCAGCCGCAGCCTGCGGGTGCGGTTGATCTACCCCGCCGACGCCACCCCACCCCAGGTGCTCAGCCTGCTGCCTGTGAAACAATCCCCCGAACAGCCTGAGCCATCCCGCTGATGCAAGCCCGCAAGCGCAGGGTTTACCCCTTCACCGCCATCGTGGGCCAGGAGGAGATGAAGCTGGCG
>CAWUND010000090.1:0-5107 GCA_963923815.1 uncultured bacterium | reverse complement strand
TGATCGGCACCTACGCCCTCTCCGCCGGCTACGTGGATGCCTACTACAAGAAGGCCCAACAGGTGCGCACCCTGATCCGCCGCGATTTCGACCGTGCCTTCGACACGGTGGATGTGCTGCTCACCCCCACCTCCCCCACCACCGCCTTCGGCTTCGGCGCCCACAGCGACGATCCCCTGGCCATGTACCTGGCCGACCTGCTCACCATCCCCGCCAACATGGCGGGCCTGCCGGCCATCAGCCTGCCCTGCGGTTTCGACACCGCCGGCCTGCCCATCGGCGTGCAGCTGATCACCGGCGTGCTGCAGGAGGAGCGGCTGCTGCAGGCGGCCTGGCACTACGAACAGGCGGCCCAGGTGATGGCCCAGCGGCCGGCGGCGGCGCTGGTGCCCTGAAGCACTACATCTAGCGTTTGGCCCTTAGCCTGGGGCCGGAACCCACCACCGGTTCCGTTGCTCCGGTTGCCGCGGCTTTCCCCTTGGCCTTCGTTCCGCTCCACAACCACAGCGACTACAGCCTCCTGGATGGGGCCAGTCAGCTGCCGGCCATGGTCAAGCGGGCCGAGGAGTTGGGCATGCCCGCCCTCGCCCTCACCGACCACGGGGTGATGTACGGCGCCATCGAGCTGCTCAAGCTGTGCCGCGGCACATCCGTGAAGCCGATCATCGGCAACGAGATGTACGTGATCAACGGCTCCCTCGACGACCCCAATCCCCCCAAAAAGGAGCGCCGCTACCACCTGGTGGTGCTGGCCAAGAACGCCGTCGGCTACCGCAACCTGGTGAAGCTCACCAGCATCAGCCACCTGCGCGGCATGCGCGGCCGCGGCATTTTCGCCCGCGCCTGCATCGACAAGGCCACCCTCGAGCAGCACAGCGAGGGGTTGATCGTGGCCACCGCCTGCCTCGGCGGCGAACTCTCCCAGGCGATCCTGCGCAACCGCCCCGATGTGGCCCGCGATGTGGCCCGCTGGTACCAGGGGGTGTTCGGCGACGACTTCTACCTCGAGATCCAGGACCACGGCTCCCCCGAGGATCGGATCGTCAACGTGGAGCTGGTGCGCATCAGCCAGGAGCTGGGCATTCCACTGATCGCCACCAACGACGCCCACTACCTCACCAGCAACGACGCCGAAGCCCACGACGCCCTGCTCTGCATCCTCACCGGCAAGTTGGTGAGCGATGAGAAGCGGCTGCGCTACACGGGCACCGAATACATCAAGGGCGAGGCGGAGATGCTCGGCCTGTTCGCCGACCACCTCGATCCCGCCGTGGTGGCGGAGGCGGTGGCCAACACCGCCCTGGTGGCCGAGAAGGTGGAGGACTACGACATCCTCGGCCGCTATCAGATGCCCCGCTTCCCGATCCCGGAGGGGCACACCCCGGTGAGCTACCTGCAGGAGGTGAGCGAGCAGGGCTTGCGGGCGCGGCTGGGGCTGGCGGAGGCCGACCCCTTCGAGCCCACCTACGGCGAGCGGCTGGCCTTCGAGCTGCAGGTGATGGAGCAGATGGGCTTCCCCACCTACTTCCTGGTGGTGTGGGATTACATCCGCTTCGCCCGGGAGAACGGCATCCCGGTGGGCCCCGGCCGCGGCTCCGCCGCCGGCTCCCTGGTGGCCTACGCCCTGGGCATCACCAACATCGACCCCGTCACCAACGGCCTGCTGTTCGAGCGCTTCCTCAACCCGGAACGCAAGTCGATGCCGGATATTGACACCGACTTCTGCATCGAGCGCCGTGGCGAGGTGATCGACTACGTGACCCGCCGCTACGGCGAGGACAAGGTGGCCCAGATCATCACCTTCAACCGCATGACCTCCAAGGCGGTGCTGAAGGATGTGGCCCGGGTGCTCGACATCCCCTACGGCGACGCCGATCGCCTGGCCAAGCTGATCCCGGTGGTGCGCGGCAAGCCCGCCAAGCTCAAGGAGATGATCGGCGAGGAGTCACCGGCGCCGGAGTTTCGCGAGAAATACCAGGGCGACCCGCAGGTGAAGCGCTGGGTCGACATGGCCATGCGTATCGAGGGCACCAACAAAACCTTCGGCGTGCACGCTGCCGGGGTGGTGATCGCCGCCGATCCCCTCGATCAGGTGGTGCCGTTGCAACGCAACAACGACGGCCAGGTGATCACCCAGTACTTCATGGAAGACGTGGAGTCGATGGGCCTGCTGAAGATGGATTTCCTGGGGCTCAAAAACCTCACCATGATCGACAAGACCATCGATCTGGTGGAGCAGAGCACCGGCGAGAAGCTCGACCCCGATGCCCTGCCCCTCGACGACCCCGGCACCTATGGCCTGCTGGCCCGCGGCGACCTGGAGGGCATCTTCCAGCTCGAATCCAGCGGCATGCGCCAGATCGTGCGCGACCTCAAGCCCTCCTCCCTGGAGGACATCTCCTCGATCCTGGCCCTCTACCGGCCGGGCCCTTTGGATGCGGGCCTGATCCCCAAGTTCATCAACCGCAAGCACGGCCGCGAGGCGATCGATTTCGCCGACGCCAAGCTGGAGCCGATCCTGCGGGAGACCTACGGAATCATGGTCTACCAGGAGCAGATCATGCGCATCGCCCAAGACCTGGCGGGCTACTCCCTCGGCGAGGCCGACCTGCTACGGCGCGCCATGGGCAAGAAGAAAAAGAGCGAGATGGAGAAGCACCAGGGCATCTTCGTGAAGGGGGCCAGCGAGCGGGGCGTCGACCCGCGCATCGCCGAATCCCTGTTTGAGCAGATGGTGCTGTTCGCCGAATACTGCTTCAACAAGAGCCATTCCACCGCCTACGGCGCGGTGACCTACCAAACCGCCTACCTCAAGGCCCATTACCCGGTGGCCTACATGGCCGCCCTGCTCACGGTGAACGCCGGCACCACCGACAAGGTGCAGCGCTACATCGCCAACTGCAACGCCATGGGCATCGAGGTGATGCCGCCGGATGTGAATGCCTCCGGCATCGACTTCACCCCCGTGGGGGATCGCATCCTGTTTGGCCTCTCCGCCGTGCGCAACCTCGGCGATGGCGCCATCCGCGCCCTGCTGGAGGCCCGCAGCAGCGATGGCCCGTTCCGCTCCCTGGCGGATCTGTGCGACCGCATCCCCGGCAGCACCATCAACCGCCGCGCCCTGGAATCCCTGATCCACTGCGGGGCCCTCGATGGCCTCGAACCCGCCGCCAACCGCGCCCAGCTGATGGCCGACCTCGATTTGATCGTGGATTGGGCCGCCTCCCGCGCCCGCGACCGGGCCAGCGGCCAGGGCAACCTGTTCGACCTGATGGCCGCCAGCTCGGAGGCCAGTGCCAGCGGTGACACCAGCACCGCCCCCAAGGCGGCACCGGTGCCCGATTACCCCCCCACCGAAAAGCTGCGGCTCGAGAAGGAGCTCGTGGGCTTCTACCTTTCCGACCACCCGCTCAAGCAGCTCACCCGCCCCGTGCAGCTGCTCTCACCGGTGGGCCTGGGCTCCCTCGAGGAGCTCAACGACAAGGCCCGGGTCAGCGTGGTGGGCATGGTGTCGGGCCTGCGGCCGGTGACCACCCGCAAGGGCGACCGCATGGCGGTGCTGCAACTGGAAGACCTCAGCGGCAGTTGCGAAGCGGTGGTGTTCCCCAAGACCTACGCCCGCCTGGCGGACCACCTGATGGTGGATGCCCGGCTGCTGATCTGGGCCTCGGTCGACCGCCGCGGCGACGACCAGGTGCAGCTGATCGTGGATGACTGCCGCGTGATCGACCAGCTGCAGGTGTTGATGGTGGAGCTGGAGGCCCAGCAGGCGAGCGACATCGCCGTGCAGCACAAGCTGCGGGAATGCCTCACCCAGCACCGCACCGAGAAGGATGAGGCCGGGGTGCGGGTGCCCGTGGTGGCCATGGTGCGCCTCGGCGACCAGGTGCGCTACGTGCGCCTGGGGCACCAGTTCTGCGTGCGCGACAGCCAAGCCGCCCTCAGCAGCCTGGTGTCCCAGGCCTTCCAGGCGCGGCTCAGCTCGCCGCTGGTGGCCGCTTGAAGGAGCTGCGCAGGCGGCCGATGTTCACCCCAACCTGCTCAAAACCCAGCAGGGTGCCCGGCTGGTCTTCCCAGCTGGCCGACAACACGCCATAGCTGAGGCCCACCAGGCCCAGCAGGAAAAAGGCGCCCGAGGTGAGCAGGGTGGCCACCGGGGGGATGTCCAGCAGGCCCCGGCTCACCACCACGTAGCTCACGATGAAGGTGGCCATGCCCAGCACCGTGGGGATGCCGGTGGCGAGGCCCACGCGCCGGGCCATGCGGTTGGCCACCGCCGGCGGAATGCCTTGCGCCTGACCCGCCCGTTTGCCGGCGGGGCCGCGGGAGGGGGTGCTGCTGGGTGCGATGCCTCCACTGCCCGTGGCGCTGCCAGGGCCCTTGCGGGCCCGGCCGTTCCCCTTCCCGCCCATTGTCAGCCGCGGATGCCGAGCTTCTGGATCAGGGAGGAGTAGCGCTGCTCGCTGCTGCTGCGCAGATAGCTCAGCAGGCGCTTGCGGCGGCCGATCATCTTCAGCAGCCCCTGGCGGGAGGAGAAGTCGTGGATGTTGTTCTGCAGATGGCCGCTCAGCTTGCTGATGCGCTCGCTCAGCATCGCCACCTGAACCTCCACGGAACCGGTGTCGGTGCCATGGGTCTGGTGGGCGTTGATCAGTTCCTGCTTCTTGGTGGTATCGAGCGACATGCGCGGCGTCGGGGCCCTGACGGTGCAAACAACCAACTTACCGCCTCGGGGTCAGCCCACCCCCCGGGGCGCCGCTGGCACTCTGCCCTCAGGCCGCTTCGCTGCGCGACAGCCAGCGCAGGCTCTCCCGCAGCCAGGCCTCCCCATCGCCCGCCGGGGCCTGCCCCAACTGGGCCACGGCCCGCAGGGCCCGGTTGATCTCCAGCGGTTCGTAGCCCAGGGCCGTGAGCGTGAGCTGCAGCTCATCGCGCACAGCGGCGAGGGCACCATCGCCCGCCTCCCCATCGCCGCCGAAGGCCAGCGCATCCGCCTCCAGCTCCGCCGCCGTGAGCGCCAGGCTGGCGCCAAAGCGCTCCTGCAGCCGGGTGCGCAGCTCCACCGACAGCCGCTCCGCCGTGCGCTTGCCCACCCCGGGGGCCTGGC
>CAWUND010000089.1:0-5119 GCA_963923815.1 uncultured bacterium | reverse complement strand
TCTCCTGGGCATCGCTCGGGGTGCCGAGGGTGGCGCAGGAGAGCACCTGGGTCAGACCGCGCTGGAACAGGCCAGAGCCGTGCACGCGCTTGGGCAGCACCCCGGCGGCGGCGCTGATCGGGCGCACCTGATCCAGGCTGCGGCCGTCGACGCGCTTGCCCTCTTTGATGATCTGCTCGCGCATCAGCTGTTTGGTGAGCGCCTTGTAGCTGTTGCCCAGGGCCTTGCCGTTGCTGCTCACCGCCACCTTCACGGCGTCGTCGTCCTTGAGGCCGCTGATCTTGGCGGCGGCCTCCGCCTTGATGGCGTCGAGCTTCTCGTCGCGCTCGGTTTTGGTTTGGCTGAACTGCTTGAGCACCTCACCGATGGGCTTGGCGCACTCCTTCTCCAGGAACTTCGGCAGGGTGTCGTCTTCGACGAGCGTCTCGGGGATCACCTGCTCGATGCCGAGCTCCTTGAGCAGGGCCTGCTGGGCCTTGATCAGTTCGCACACCGCTTCGTAGCCGAAGTCGATGGCTTCGATCACATCCTGTTCGGGCAGCTGGTTGGCGCCCGCCTCCACCATGATCACGCCCTCGGGGGTGCCGGCCACCACCAGATCGAGGTCGGAGCGCTCGATCTCGCGGTAGCTGGGGTTGAGCACGAAGTCGTCGCCCAGCAGGCCCACCCGTACGGCCGCCATCGGGCCATGGAAGGGGATCTTGGCCAGCAGCGTGGCCAGGGAGGCTCCGGTGACGGCGAGCACATCGGGCGGCACGCGCTCATCGAGCGACATGCAGGTGGCCACGATTTGCAGGTCGTCGCGCAGCCAGCTGGGGAACAGCGGGCGCATCGGCCGGTCGATCAGGCGGGCGATCAACGTGGCCCGCTCGGGGGGGCGGCTTTCGCGCCGCATGAAGCTGCCGGGAATGCGACCGGCGGCATACAGCCGCTCTTCGTAGTCGCAGATCAGGGGGAGGAAATCGATGCCTTCACGGCCACCGGAGCGGGTGGCGGTGACCAGAACAGCGGTATCGCCGCATTCGACCATCACGGAGCCGCCAGCCTGGGGGGCGAAGCGACCGGTGGTCAGCCGGATCTCCCGACCATCGAAGGAGACCGACTGAATGTGACCTTGCACGTGGGCTTATGTCTTTTTGTTGTCAAGAGCCATTCTCGCACTTGGCCTTGATCAACTGCCTGAAAGGTCTCAATCTTTTTGGATTGGGCGTGGATTGGGCCCTCGCGATTGAGCCCTCAGTGGTGCCCAGACACCACAAAGGGCGCCCGCAGGCGCCCTTTGAAACGGCTGGATTGGCCTCAGTGGCTCACCAGGACGACTTCACCACGCCGGGCAGTTCACCCTTGTGGGCGCGCTCGCGCAGCTGGTTGCGGCACAGGCCGAAATCGCGGTACACACCGCGGGGCTTGCCGGTGGCCCAGCAGCGGTTGCGCAGGCGCACCTTGGCGCTGTTGCGGGGCAGGCCCTGGATCTTGCGGTGGATCTCCAGGCGCTCCATCGGATCGGCAGCGGCATCGAAAGCGGCCATCAGAGCTGCGCGCTTGGCGGCGTAGCGCTCCACCAGCTTCTGGCGCTTCACGTCGCGCGCGATCATCGACTTCTTCGCCATGCGGCCTGAACTCGTTCAGCAGTGATCGATCAGCGTACCTCGTCGGGGTGCCTGGCCCCCGTGATCAGCGCCCCAGCAGCTGCTGCACCGCCGCCAGTTGGCTGGTGTCTTTCACGATCAGCACCAGGCTCAGCCCCACCAGGAACACAAAGCCCGATTGCATGAACGCCATCTGGAAGCGCTCCGGCAGGGGTTTGCCCCGCAGGCCCTCCAGCAGCAGCAACACGAACTGGCCACCATCCAGCAGCGGCAGCGGCAGGGCATTGAGCACCGCCAGATTGATCGAAATCAGGGCGGTGTAGAGGAAGAGGCTGCTGCCCCCCTGCTTGGCCAGGGAGGCCCCCATTTCCACGATCTTCACCGGGCCGGACACCTGGCCGGCGGTTTCGCCGAAATGGGTGGCCAGGGTGACAAACCCTTCCACGGTGCGGCGGGTGAGGCTGCTGAAGTCGGCGTTGGCCTGACGCAGGATCTCGCCGGGGCCATGGGGCCGCCGGAAGTGTTCACTGCCGCTCGGCTGCAGCTGGGCTCCAATGCGGCCGATGCCGCCCACATCGGCGGGGGTGAGGCTGACGCTGATGCGCTCGCCGCCCCGCAGGGCCTGCAGCCGCAAGGTTTGGCTGGGGGCCCCCTTCACCTGCTCCACCAGGGCTGCCACGGCGCTTTGGCCGCCGCCGAGGTCGCGGCCATCCACCGCCAGGATGCGATCGCCCCCGCGCAGGCCGGCGCTGGCGGCCGCTTGGCCGTTCTGCACCCCCGCCACCAACACCCCCGGTGTGGCACTGAAGCCAGCGGGGATGCCCACCACCAGCCCCTGGGCCAGCAGCACGGTCCAGGCCAGCAGCAGGTTGGCCAGCACCCCGGCGGCGATCACCAGGGCCCGTTGGGGCAGGGGGCGGTTGCGCAGCAGGTCGGGGTCATCGGCCGGGATGGTGCTGTCCTCGTCGTCGTCGGGGAATGCCACAAATCCCCCCAGGGGGATGGCCCGCAGGGCGAACTGCACGCCGCGCCGCTGGCGCTCCAGCAGCACCGGCCCAAACCCCACGGAGAAGCCGCTGACGCGGATGCCCTGCCAGGTGGCGGCAAAGAAGTGGCCGGCCTCGTGCACCACGATCAAGCCGGCCAGGATCGCCAGGGCGGTCAGCACCCCCATCCGTTGTCGCCCGAAGTGCGTCCATTGTGGGCTCAGCGGCCGCCATAGCGTTGGCAGCGGAATTGGTGGCATCGCTCGGCCGCATGACGCATCGCTGTGACGCCCTGCTGGTGGGGGCCGGGATCATGGGCGCCACCCTCGCCAAGCTGCTGCGCCAGCTCGACCCCGATCTGCAGGTGGTGGTGCTGGAGCGGCTGCCGGCCCTGGCGGAGGAGAGCAGTGCCGCCATGAACAACGCCGGCACCGGCCACGCCGCCAACTGCGAGCTCAACTACACCCCGGCGGCGGCCGATGGCTCGGTGCCCATCGCCAAGGCGCTGGCCATCAACGGCGCCTTCGAGCTGAGTTTGCAGTTTTGGAGTGCGCTGGTGGAGGCCGGCGAGCTGCGGGATCCCGCCCGCTTCATCCGGCCGGTGCCGCACCTCAGCTTTGTGTGGGGCGAGGCGGCGGTGGCGTATTTGCAGCGGCGCCATCGGGCCCTGGCGGCCACGCCGCAATTCGCCGAGATGGCCTGGAGCAGCGATCCGGAGCAGCTGCGCGCCTGGATGCCCCTGGTGATGGAGGGGCGCCCCCTGGATCAGCCGATGGCGGCCACCCGCGTGGCCCGCGGCACCGACATCAACTTCGGCGCCCTCACCCGCGCCCTGCTGGACGGGGTGGATGTGCGCTTAGGCCATGTGGTGCGCCAGCTGGAGCGGGGCGGGGCCGGTTGGCGGGTGGAGGCCCGCAACGGCGCCGGCGAGGCGGTGAGCTTCGAAGCGCCGTTTGTGTTCCTCGGGGCCGGCGGCGGCAGCCTGCCGCTGCTGCAGCGCTCGGGCATCCCCGAGGCGCGCCAATTCGGGGCCTTCCCCGTGAGCGGCCAATGGCTGGTGTGCCGCAATCCTGAGGTGATCGCCGCCCACGACGCCAAGGTGTACGGCAAGGCCGCCGTGGGGGCGCCGCCGATGTCGGTGCCGCACCTCGACACCCGCTGGATCGACGGCCAGCGGGCCCTGTTGTTTGGCCCCTACGCGGGCTTCAGCACCCGCTTTCTCAAGAGCGGCTCCCTGCTGGATCTGGGCCGCTCCGTGAAGCCCTACAACCTGCTGCCCAGCCTGCAGGCGGGGGCTGAAAACTTCGACCTGGTGCGCTACCTGGTGGGCCAGGTGCTGCAGACCCCGGCCATGCGCCTCCAGAGCCTGCGCCAGTTTCTGCCCAGGGCCCGGGCCGAGGATTGGCAGCTGGCGGTGGCCGGCCAGCGGGTGCAGATCATCAAGCAGGTGCAGGGGAAGGGTTGCCTGCAGATGGGCACCGAGGTGGTGAGCAGCGCCGATGGCTCCTTGGCGGCGTTGCTGGGGGCCTCCCCAGGGGCCTCCACCGCCGTGGAGATCATGCTGGAGGTGTTGCGCCGCTGCTGGCCCGAGCGGCTGGCCAGCCCCGCCTGGGGGGAGCGGCTGCAGCGGTTGATCCCCGCCTGGGGTGCCGATCTGGCCTCCGACCCGGAGCGGCTGGCCCAATGGCGCCGCCGCAGCGATCAGACGCTGGGCTTGATGCAGTCGGAGCCGAAATAGGGCGCCAGGGCCTGGGGCAGCCGCACGGATCCATCCCGCTGTTGGCCGGTTTCCAGCAGGGCGGCCATGGTGCGGCCCACCGCCAGGCCGCTGCCGTTGAGGGTGTGCACCAGCTGGGTGCCCTTGCCCTCCTTGAAGCGGATGGCGGAGCGGCGGGCTTGGAAGTCGCCGCACACCGAGCAGCTGGAGATCTCCCGGTAGGCCCCCGCTCCGGGCAGCCACACCTCGATGTCGTAGGTGCGGCTGGCGGAGAAGCCCATGTCTCCGGTGCAGAGCTCGATCGTGCGGTAAGGCAGCTCGAGGGCCTCCAGCACCGCTTCGGCATCGGCGGTGATCCGCTGGTGGGCGGCGGCGGAGTGCTCGGGGTGGCAGAACCAATAGAGCTCCACCTTGTTGAACTGGTGCAGGCGGATCAGGCCGCGGGTGTCGCGCCCGTAGCTGCCCGCTTCGCGCCGGAAGCAGGGCGTGTAGGCCACGTATTTGAGCGGCAGTTGCTCCGCCGGAATCACCTCATCGCGGTGCAGGGAGGTCACCGGCACTTCGGCGGTGGGGGTGAGCCAGAGGTCGTCTTCGGCGCAGCGGAAGCTCTCCTCGGCGAATTTGGGCAGCTGGCCTGAGCCGGTGAGGCTGGCGCTGTTCACCAGGATCGGCGGCAGCACCTCGCGGTAGCCCTTGCCGCCGTGCAGGTCGAGCATGAAGTTGATCAGGGCGCGCTCCAGCCGCGCCCCCTGCCCCAGCAGCGTCACGAAGCGGCTCTGGGCGATGCGCACGGAGCGTTCGGTTTCGAACAACCCCAGCCGTTCGGC
>CAWUND010000088.1:0-5119 GCA_963923815.1 uncultured bacterium | reverse complement strand
TCCGCAATTTCTGCATCATTGCCCACATCGACCACGGCAAATCGACCCTGGCCGACCGCCTGCTGCAGGAAACGGGCACCGTGGCCGCCCGGGACATGCAGGAGCAGTTCCTCGACAACATGGAGTTGGAGCGGGAACGCGGCATCACGATCAAGCTCCAGGCCGCCCGCATGGAATACACGGCGGCCGATGGCGAGACCTACATCCTCAACCTGATCGACACCCCCGGGCACGTCGATTTCTCCTACGAGGTGAGCCGTTCGCTGCAGGCCTGTGAGGGGGCGTTGCTGGTGGTGGATGCCAGCCAGGGGGTTGAGGCGCAAACCCTGGCCAATGTGTATCTGGCCATTGAGAACGACCTGGAGATCATCCCCGTTCTCAACAAGATCGACCTGCCCGGAGCCGATCCCGAGCGCATCAGCGAGGAGATCGAGGCGATCATCGGCCTCGACACCTCCAACGCCATCACCTGCTCCGCCAAAACCGGCCTGGGGGTGCCCGACATCCTGCAGGCGGTGGTGGATCGGGTGCCGCCTCCGCCCGACCGGGTGGAGGAGCCCCTGCGGGCCCTGATCTTCGACTCCTACTACGACCCCTACCGCGGGGTGATCGTGTATTTCCGGGTGATCTCGGGCTCGATCAGCAAGCGCGACAAGGTGCTGCTGATGGCCAGCAAGAAAACCTACGAATTGGATGAAGTGGGGGTGATGGCCCCCGACCAGCGCCAGGTGGAGAGCCTGCATGCGGGGGAGGTGGGCTACCTGGCGGCCTCGATCAAGGCGGTGGCCGATGCCCGGGTGGGCGACACCATCACCCTGGTGAGCAACCCGGCGGCTGAGCCGCTCCCGGGCTACACCGAGGCCAAGCCGATGGTGTTCTGCGGCCTGTTCCCCACCGACGCCGACCAGTACCCCGACCTGCGCGAAGCCCTCGACAAGCTGCAGCTCAGCGATGCGGCCCTCAAGTACGAGCCGGAAACCAGCAGCGCCATGGGCTTTGGTTTCCGCTGCGGCTTCCTTGGCCTGCTGCACATGGAGATCGTGCAGGAGCGCCTCGAGCGCGAATACGACCTCGACCTGATCGTCACCGCCCCCTCGGTGATCTACCAGGTGAACATGATCGATGGCACCACGGAGATGGTGGACAACCCCGCCACCCTGCCGGATCCGCAGAAGCGCGAATCGATCGAAGAGCCCTACGTGAAGCTCGAGATCTACACCCCCAACACCTACAACGGCACGCTGATGGAGCTCTGCCAGGAGCGCCGGGGGGAGTTCATCGACATGAAGTACATCACCACCGACCGGGTGACCCTCCACTACGAGATGCCGCTGGCGGAGGTGGTGACCGATTTCTTCGATCAGATGAAGAGCCGCACCAAGGGCTACGCCTCGATGGAGTACTCCCTGATCGGCTACCGCAAAAACGAGCTGGTGCGCCTCGATGTGTTGATCAACGCCGAGAAGGCCGATCCGCTCACCACGATCGTGCACCGCGACAAGGCCTACAACGTGGGCAAGGGCCTGGTGGAGAAGCTCAAGGAGCTGATCCCCAGGCAGCAGTTCAAGATTCCGATCCAGGCCGCCATCGGCAGCCGGGTGATCGCCTCCGAAAGCATCAGCGCCATGCGCAAAGACGTGCTCGCCAAGTGCTACGGCGGCGACATCTCCCGCAAGAAAAAACTGCTGCAGAAGCAGGCCAAGGGCAAAAAGCGCATGAAGGCGATGGGCAAGGTGGAGGTGCCCCAAGAGGCGTTCATGGCGGTGCTCAAGCTCAACCAATGAGGCGTCTGCTCTCGGTGCTGCTGTTGCTGCCGGCCCTAGCCGTGGTGCCGGCTGGTGTGGCGGCGCCGCAGCCGGTCGCCCCCCAGACCCTGCGCCTGGAGGATGGCGCCGAGCTGTGGACCATCCCCTACGCCGCCCTGGAGCAATTCATCGCCGACGGCACCTTCGCCGATCAGCGGCTCCGGCAACTGGTGGCGCGCTCCGGCTGGCCTGAGGATCAATTGCGGGTGGCCCTGGCCAAGCCCTACGGCATCGAGTTGGTGCCCCTGGCCCGGTTCCTGTATTCCCCCGCTGGCGTGGCCTTCCTGCAGCAGCAGACGCGGGCTTTTCGGCCGTTGAAGTCGCGCCGGGGCGACCTGCGGGTGGAGGGCTTGCGGGCCGCGATCCTGCGCAATGCCGAGGGCGGCACCCTCTCGGCGATGGGGATCCTGCGGCAGTTGCCCACGGATTTTGTGGTGGAGCTGGGGGGCGTGGGGGTGGCCCGCTGTTCGTCGGTGCCCTGTGCCAACCCCCAGCAGTGCCGCTCGGTGCTGAGCTGGCTGGTGTTTCTGCCGGCCTGCCTGCAGGCGGCGGCCATGAACGGGACCGCGCCTACCAGCTCGGGTCCACGCTGAGCTCCACGCTCAGCTCACCGCTGCGGCTGGCGGGCACCGTGGCGATGCAGGCCCGCACCGTCTGACCATTCACATCGATCTCGCAGGCGCCGCAGCTGCCCCCCAGGCAGCCGGTGGGGATGCTGAATCCCGCCGCCTGGGCCGCCTGCAGCCAATCGCTGCCGCTGGCCGCCGTGGTGCTGCGGCCGTGGGGCCAGTGGATCACAACCGTGCTCATGGCGCCCTCAGCAATGGCTCCAGATTGACGTGCCGTTCAAAGGCATCGGCGAGTCGATCCAGCAGGGCCTCCCGCTGACGGCTGTGGTGCGGTTGCCGTTCACTGAGGCTGGGCAACCCGCGCCGCTCCCGCAGCCGATTCAGCCAGCGCCGCCGCCAGGGGCCGCTCTCAAACACCCCATGCAGGTAGGTGCCGGCCACCAGGCCGCCCCGCTCACCGGTGCCCTGCACCCAGCCCAGCTCGCCATCGCCGCAGAGGGCTTGGCACGGCTCCAGCGGGGTGGTCTGCCCCCGGTGCAGTTCGAACCCCTCCAGCTCCACCGCAGGGCCCGCCGCTTCGGGCCAGAGGGCGGCACTGCGGCGCTGGCGCAGGGCCTTGGCTTGGCCAAAGACGGTGCGCAAGGGCAACAGCCCCAAGCCGGCCGCGATGCTGCCGGCGGTGCCCTCCAGCCCTTCGGGGTCGTGCAGTTCACGGCCCAGCAGCTGCAGGCCGCCGCAGATGCCCAACACATGGCCGCCGCCGTGGGCGTAGCGGCGCAGGGCTTCCCCCAGCCCGCTGTGCTGCAGCGCCTCCAGATCCCGCAGGGTTTGCTTGCTGCCGGGCACCACCACCGCATCCGGTTGGCCGAGCTCCTCCCCCGGTGCCAGCCAGCGCAGCTGCACGCTGGGTTCGGCCTCCAGGGGGTCGAGGTCGGAGAAGTTGCTGAGGGAGGGCAGGCGCAGCACGGCAATCTCCAGCTCGGCGCCGCGCTTGCGGCCGCGGCGCTCCAGCAGATCCAGGGAGTCTTCCGGCGGGAACAGTTCATCGAGCCAGGGCATCACCCCCAACACCGGGATGCCGGTGTGGGCCTCCAGCCAGCGGCGGCCCTCGTCGAACAGCTCGCGGCGGCCCCGGAAGCGGTTGATCAACAGGCCACGGATCAATGGGCGCTCCACCGGCCTCAGCAGTGCCAGGGTGCCCACCAGCTGGGCAAACACCCCGCCGCGTTCGATGTCCGCCACCAGGATGCAGCGGGCGCGCAGGTATTGCGCCAGCCGCAGGTTGGTGAGATCGCGCGGCTGCAGGTTCACCTCCACGGGGCTGCCGGCCCCCTCCAGCACCAGCCGCCCGCCGGGGTGGCTGTCCTGCAGCTGGGTGAGGCCCGATCGAATGGCGGCCCAGCCGGGCCGGAACCAGTCGCGGTAGTAGTGCTCAGCGCGGCAGCTGCCCACGGAGCGCCCCAGGTGAATCACTTCGCTGGTGGAGTCGCCCTGGGGTTTGAGCAGCACCGGGTTCATGGCGCACTGCGGCTCCAGCCCCGCCGCCCAGGCCTGCAGGGCCTGGGAGTACGCCATCTCGCCGCCCGCCTGGTCCACCCAGGCGTTGTTGCTCATGTTCTGCCCCTTGAAGGGCAGCGGTGTGTCGCCGCGCCGCCGCAGCACCCGGCAGAGGGCGGCCGTCATCAGCGACTTGCCGGCGCCGCTGCTGGTGCCCAGCACCATCAGGGGGGTGGGCTGGATCACAACCGCGGCCAGTGGCGTTGCAGGCCGTGGCGCAGCCGCGTCAGCGGTGAGGCGGCGGGGATCTCCTTGCTCCAGCCGCCGAGCACCTCCCGGCCGAGGGGGGTGAGGCGCACCCGTTCCGTGAGCCCCTGGCCATCCACCTCCCGCCGCAGCACCCCCAGCTGGATCAGCCAGATCAGGTGGTCTTCGGTGCGTTGGGCCTGTAGCCGCCGCCGACTCAGGTGCGCCCAGTCGCCGCGGGCCGCCAGCTGGGTGCTGCTGAGGGCCGTGCGCTCCAGTTCTTGGTAAAGGGCCAAGCGAAACGGCAGGCAGCGCAGCGCCCGCCGGGCCCGGGCAAGGGCCCGTTGATCCTGCTGGCTCGGGGCGGGGCTGGTCACGCGGGGGCTGCTTCCGCTGCCATTGTCTTGCCCAGCTGTTCATCCCCGTTGTGCTGCTGTTGGCCTCCGCCTCACCGGCCCGCCGTCGCCTGTTGGAGCAGGCGGGCATTGCCCATGGGGTGCGGGTGAGTGGGGTGGATGAGGAGGCGATCCGCCATCCGGATCCAGCCCAGCTGGTGCAGCACTTGGCGCAGGCCAAGGCCCAGGCGGTGTTGGAGGGGCTCGGCCCGGGCGATGCCCCCTGGAGTGCCGTGCTCGGCTGTGATTCGGTGTTTGTGGTGGAGGGCGAGGTGTTCGGCAAACCCCGAGACCCCGAGCAGGCCATTGGCCGCTGGCGCCGCATGGCCGGCGGCTGGGGGCTGTTGCACACCGGCCATGCCCTGTTGGATCCGGCGGGTGGCGCGGCCCGGCTGGCCACGGTGACCACCCGCGTGCAGTTTGCGCCGCTCACGCAAGCGGAGATCGAGGCCTACGTGGCCACCGGTGAGCCGTTGCAGTGTGCCGGCGGGTTTGCGCTGGAGGGCCGCGGTGGTGCCCTGGTGGACAGGGTCGAGGGCTGTGTGTCCAACGTGATCGGCCTCAGCCTGCCCCTGCTGCGCCGCTGGTTGGCGGAGCTGGCTTGCCA
>CAWUND010000087.1:0-5313 GCA_963923815.1 uncultured bacterium | reverse complement strand
TGGACCGGCATTCGGTGCACTCGAGAGTGATCACGATCCGGACGCCCTTGTTCTTAGCCATAAAGGACGTTGCGCCGCTTGAGCGAAGCGTGTGGACAGCTGCCAACCATACCTGGTCGCCTGTCCAGCCCTGCTAGCGCCGGTCTTTAGAGTCGGCCCCA
The DNA here is from genome assembly GCA_963923815.1 of uncultured bacterium. Classification (GTDB taxonomy): domain Bacteria; phylum Cyanobacteriota; class Cyanobacteriia; order PCC-6307; family Cyanobiaceae; genus Vulcanococcus. Next base: position 5,152 of record CAWUND010000087.1, on the reverse strand, counting down.
TTCTGAACAGTGATCGATGCGGGTCTCGCTCCAATGGCTGCGGGAGCTGGTGGCCTGTGCGCTGCCGGTGGAGGAGCTCGCGGAGCGCCTCTCCGTGGCGGGATTTGAGGTGGAGGAGATCGACAACCTCGCGGCCCGTGCCGCTGGGGTGGTGGTGGGCCATGTGGACCAACGGGTCCAGCACCCCAATGCCGACAAGTTGAGTGTCTGCACCGTCTCCATCGGAGCCGCTGAACCCCTGCAAATCGTCTGTGGGGCCTCCAATGTGCGGGCCGGCATCCACGTGGCGGTGGCCACGGTGGGCTCCTATTTGCCCGCCGTCGACCTCACGATCAAGCCCGCTGAGCTCCGCGGCGTGGCCAGCAGCGGCATGATTTGCTCCCTGGCGGAACTGGGTCTCACCGATAGCTCCAACGGCATCGTGGTGCTCGACGAGGCGCTGGAGCAGCTGCCGCCCCTGGGATCGCCCGTGGGGCCGCTGTTTGGCCTGGATGATCAGATCCTGGAGCTGGCGATCACCGCCAACCGGCCCGATGGCCTCTCCATGCAGGGCATCGCCCGGGAGGTGTCAGCCCTCAGCGGTGCACCCCTAACCTTGCCCGCCCCGAGCCCGGCCCAGGCTGCGACCCCGTTGCCCGTCGGCCCCCAGGTGGCTGAGCGGATCGAGCAGGGGGGGCTGTTCAGCGTCACGGCCCTGCGGGATGTGCGCGTCGAGCCCTCGCCGCTCTGGCTGCAGCAACGGCTTGAACGGGCTGGTCTGCGGCCGATCAACACCGTGGTGGACATCACCAACCTGGTGATGCTCGAGCTGGGGCAACCCCTGCACGCCTTCGATGCCGAGCGGCTGGCCGCCCTCAACCAGGGTGTGCTGGATCCCGCTCGCCTCGATCTGCGCCACGGCCGCCCCGATGAGCCGTTCACGGCGCTCGATGGCAGCCAGCATCAGCTCACGGAGGAGGCCTGGGTGGTGGCCTACGCCGATCAGCCGATCGCCCTCGCCGGCGTGATCGGTGGTGAGAACTCCTGCGTGCAGGAGGGCACCACCCAGATCTGGCTTGAGGCCGCCCTGTTTGCCCCCCAGACGGTGCGCCGCAGTGCCCGCAGTGCGGGGCTGCGCACCGACGCCAGCTCCCGCTTCGAAAAGGGGTTGCCGGTGGACGTCACCCTGCTGGCGGCCGACCGGGCCGTGCAGTTGTTGCAGGAGCTCTGCGGTGCCACCGTGGGCGGGCGCTGGCTGCACCAGCGCGCTGATCAACCACGGCCCCCCCTCAGCCTGCGGCGCGATGCCCTGCACAACCTGCTGGGGCAGGTTGTGGGCCCCGATGGGGAGGCCGTCGACCTGGAGGACAGCGAGATCACCCAGATCCTCTCGGCCCTCGGCTGCAGCCTCCAGCCCGACGACGACGAGGGCTGGCTGGTGACGGTTCCCCCGTCACGGGCCATGGATCTGCAGCGGGAGGTCGACCTGATTGAGGAGGTGGCACGCCTGGTGGGCTACGACCGCTTCGCCAGCCACCTGCCCGACCCCATCGCCCCCGGCGGTCTCACACCGCCACAGCAGGCCGAACGGCTGCTGCGGCGCCAGCTGGCGGCGGCGGGTTTGCAGGAAACCTGCTCCCTGTCGCTGGGACCCGCCACCAGCGAACGCCCGGGGGCTGATCCGCTGCGGCGCCTGCCCCTGGCCAATCCGTTGTTGGCCGACTACAGCCACCTGCGCGACAGCCTGCTCGATGACCTGCTGCTGGCCGCCCAGCGCAACCTGCAGGCGGGCCAGGAGGGCTTCTGGGCCTTTGAAATCGGGCATGTGTTCGACGCCACCGGCAGCGGTGAACGGCAACAGCTGCAGCTGGCGGGTGTGCTCTGCGGAGCTCGCCAGGCGGAGCTGTGGAGTTGTGGTGGCAAGGCTGTCGCCCTCGACTATTTCCAGGCGCGTGGCGTGCTCCAACAGGCTCTGGCGGCCCTGAAACTCCCCCTGGAAGACCGCCGCCTCAGCGATGAGCCGCTGTTGCATCCCGGCCGTGCCGCCCAAATCGTGGTGGAGGGCCGACCGGCCGGCTGGTTTGGCCAATTGCATCCAGAGCTCTGCGACCGCTTCGACCTGCCCGAATCCAGCTATGGCTTCCAATTGACCCTGGCCCCCGTGTTGACGGCTGCCACCCGCTCCAACCGCTGGCAACCGGCCTTCATGCCCTTTGCCACCGTGCCCGCCTCCGAACGGGATCTGGCGGTGGTAGTGGCGGAGAGCACCGCCAGCTCACAGCTGCTGCAGGCGATCCGCAAGGCGGGTAAACCGCTGCTGGAGCAGGCCGTGGTGGTGGACCGCTACAGCGGCGAGCAGGTGGCCTCCGGATCCTGCAGTCAGGCGTTCCGCCTGCGCTACCGCGACCCCAAGCGCACCCTCACGGATGCGGAGGTGGATGCCGCGCACCAGACGATCCGTGTGGCCCTTGAGCGCCAATTTGGGGCCACGTTGCGGGCCTGAGGCCTACGGCCTCCGCAGCAGCGCCACGCATTCCACATGGCTGGTCTGGGGGAAGAAATCCACCGGCTGCAGGCGTTCAATCCCATAGGGGCCGTCGGCGCAGAGCCCGCCTAAATCACGGGCGAGGGTGGCCGGGTTGCAGCTGATGTAGGCCAGTCGGGCTGGGGGGGCGGCCAGGATTGCCGCCAGGGTGTCCTCGCTCAGGCCCTTGCGGGGCGGATCCACCACCAGCCCATCGGCGGCGGCCAGCTGCCCCTGAAGCAGGGCGCCGACATCCCCCTCCAGGAATTCGGTGCGCGCCAGGCCATTGCGCTGGGCATTGGCCTGCGCCTGGCTCACCGCCTCCCCGTGCAGCTCCATCCCCAACACCTCAGCACCCGCCGCCGCCAGGGGCAACGCGAAGGTGCCGATGCCGCAGTAGGCATCCACCAGCCGGGGCCCCGATGCGGCCCCCAAAAACTCCACCAACAGCGGCACCAGCCGTTCGGCCTGGGGGGTGTTCACCTGGAAAAAGGTGTCGGCGGCAATGCGCAGCTCAATGCCGGCAAAGCGCTCCAGCAACCAAGGTCGACCAGCGATCGCCGTGGTGGTGGGCCCCAGCACCACATTGCTGGCCCGGGGTTGGAGGTTGAGGCCCACGCCCACCACCTCGGGCCAGCGCTGCATCCACTGGTGGGCCATCTCCGTGAGGCCCGGCAGGTTGTTGTGGCTGCTCACCAGGGTGATCAACACCTCACCGGTGTGGTGCCCCACCCGCAGGGCCAGGTGGCGCAGGCCGCCTTGGCCGGTGAGGTTGACGTCCACGGGCCAGTCGGTCTGGGCCAGGTCGCGCTTGATCGGCTCTACCAGGCGATCAATGCGCGGATCCAACACCGGGCAGCGGTTCATGTTCACAATCCGGTGGCTGCCGCGGCGGTAATAGCCGGCCCGGATCTGGCCGCCATCGGTGCGCTCCAGGGGAATCAACGCCCTGTTGCGGTAGCCCAGGGCAGCCCCTGCCGTCCAAATCGGATCCACCTGCGGGGACACCCTGCCCACGCGGCGCAGGGCTTCGACCACCTGCAACTGCTTCAGGTCGGCCTGGCTGCTGTCATCGCAGTGCTGAAGACTGCAGCCGCCGCAATGGTCGGCCAGGATGCAAGGGGGCCGTCGCCGCTGGGGACTGCTCTCCAACACGGCCGTGAGGTCCGCCTCCAGGTGCCGTTTGGCCACACGGCGGACGCGTCCCTGCACCCGCTCGCCTGGCAACACCCCAGGCATGAACACCACCAGGCCGTTCCAGCGCCCAACGCCCTGGCCGTCATGGCCCGTGCTGTCCACGGTGAGCTCGAGGCTCTGACCCAACTTGGGAGCGACGTGCACCACGGGGTCAACGGTTGCTGCTGCTTCGACCCTATCGGTGCGTAAACACCTGGCGGGGGCAAGGCTGAGCCGCGCTAATGCTCGATAGAGTGCCGTGGCAACAGGTGGTTTCGATGAGCGTTGTACGCGATCTGATCCTGCAAGCAGACGATCAGCTCCGCTACCCCACCGGCGGAGAGCTGCGCTCGATGGTGGAATTCCTCTCCACAGGCCCCAGCCGCATGGCGGTGGTGCGGGTGTTGACGGAGAGCGAGAAGAAGATCGTGGATGAGGCGGCCCGTCAGTTGTTTGGCCGTCGGCCGGAGTATGTGGCACCGGGTGGCAACGCCTATGGCCAGAAGCAGCGGGCCCAGTGCCTGCGCGATTTCAGCTGGTATTTGCGACTGGTGACCTACGGCGTGCTGGCCGGCAGCACCGAAATGATCCAGAAAATCGGCCTCGAAGGGGCCCGCGAGATGTACAACAGCCTGGGGGTGCCCATGCCGGGCATGGTTGAATCCATGCGCTGCCTGAAGGATGCAGCTCTCGTGCTGCTGGGCAGCGACGAAGCCGCCGTGGCCGCCCCCTACTTCGACTTCCTGATCCAGGGGATGCAGACCCCCTGCTGATTTAGATCAGTCGATGATTTCGCGGGCCCACATGGGCCCTTTTTTGTGGCCCATGAGTCTCAGATGCGGCATGTGCTTGGACTCAGTTGAAGATCGAGGCTAGACAAGTAATAGCCCGAATCACGGCATGCTCAGCCGCGCCCAACATCCACACAATTCACCTCGCGGGATCAATCGGCAAGGTCGTGGATCTTTGCGCGACGCATCGAGAAGATCTCATGGGTCTCATTTCAGTCCGATCCACAGTCGAGGATCTTGATTTGACTGATCCACCTAAGACTTGAGCTCTAGTCCCTCGGGTGATGTTTCGTAGGTGCCAGTGTTGATCTCGCGTACCTGTGTCTACAGCAGGTACGCACGCTTGGGAGCCTCCGCCAGGCTTGATTTTTGAAGGCTGTCCAACAGCTTGGACATCGCACGCAGGGGCGTCTGGACTGTCGGGGGATTCAAGCCTGTGCCCCGCGGGGAGGTAAAACCTGGATTTTTAGCTGCGGCTGGAAGTGGCCTCACAGCTCAAGGCGCATGCAATCAGAATTGATGATTTTTGGGATGTTGATGCCAACTGCCAGGACCGATCCCTTAGGTCTGTCAGCCGTTGAACGAGCGAATCATCAGGCTCATTTTGGCTGATTCCCTAGACCAATAGCGCGTCTTGCCTGAGACAATCAAGCGGCTCGACGGTAGCGTTCTTTGAGGAACT
>CAWUND010000086.1:0-5356 GCA_963923815.1 uncultured bacterium | reverse complement strand
CGCCACCAGGGAGAATCGGGGGCCGTGCCGAGACATCGTGGGTAGCAGCGTGGTGGTGGTGCTGGCGGAGCGCAAACGGCTGCGGCAGCTGCAGGAGCAACTGGCCGCCCTCACGCCCCCGCCCCAACGGCTGGTGGCCATCGGTGCCGGCGAAACGGATGTGGCCACGGTGGCGGAGCTCAACCCCGCCCTCACCCGCCAGCTGCGGCAACGGCGCATGGCCACCTGGCTGATCCCCTTCGGCTTCTTCGCCGGCCTCACCTTCACCTTCATCACCGACCTCGACACCTTCGCCTTCGCCGGCCCGATCGGCTCGCACCTGATCGGCGGGCTGCTGGGGCTGGGATCGGGCTGGATGGGCAGCTTCGCCGCCGCCGCCAGCGTCAGCGCCGAGGGGGATGACCGGGTGCGGGCGCTGCGCAACCGCCTCGAGGAGGGCAACTGGCTGCTGCTGGTGGAAAGCGCCAGCGGCGTGGAGATCCCCTGGACGCGGCTGCAGGAGGCCAAACCCAAGGCGGTGGTGCGCCTCAGCGAGAGCTAGGGGTGGCGATGTTGCCCCGGGATGCCCTGCTGGAGGGCTGCCGCCAGCCCCAGCAGCTGGCGGCCCTGATCGACCTGGCGGAACAAGCCCTGCGCACCTGGGAACCGGTGTGGAGTGGCTTTGTCGCGGCGGAGTTGCGGGAGCTGGCCCTGGAGCGGCTCGGGGCGCTCACGGAACTGCACCTCGACGCCGGCGGCGGCTGGCCCCAGGCCGAGCGGCAACGGCTGCTGCTACGCCGCCGGGAGTTGGCCGCGGACCAGCCGGCTGCTGAGCCCATCTCCCCCCCGGTGGGGGGACTGCTGGTGAGCGGCAACTTTCTGTTCGACCCGGCGGAGCCCAGTGAGGTGCGGGCGGGCCTGGTGGCGGCGGGGCTGCAGCCCGAGCACCTGGGGGACATCTGGATGCGGGGGGACCGGGGCGCCCAGGCGGTGATCGCGGCGGAGGCGGCCGAAGGCTGCAACGGCGTGGCCGCCCAGGTGCGCAGCGTGGAGGTGCGGCTGGAGCCGGTGCCCCTCGACCAACTGCAGTGGCCCGCCAACCGCAGCCCGCGGCAACTGAGCACCGTGGAGGCCTCCCTGCGGCTGGATGCGGTGGCATCCGCCGGCCTGGGGCTCTCGCGCAACCGCATGGCCGAGCAGATCCGCGCCGGTGCCGTGCGGGTCAATTGGCAGGTGGTGACCAGCCCGAGCCGTGAACTGCGCACCGGCGACCGGGTGCGGCTGGAGGGGCGCGGCGAGCTGGAGGTGCTGGAGATTCAGCCCACCAAACGGGAGCGCTGGCGCCTGCAATTGCGAAGGAGCTGAAGCCAGCTAAACCGCGCGGGGGTGACTGCTAGGTTGCCCTGGCCGCAAGGCTCTGAGGGCGATTAGCTCAGAGGTAGAGCACTACCTTGACACGGTAGGAGTCACTGGTTCGATTCCAGTATCGCCCACTTTTTTGAGGCCTTTCCCCGGCCGCCGCTGCCATCCCCGCTGCCATGGCCATGACCGCCGCTGAGGCCGCGCCGGCCACCCTGGTGCTGGGGCTGGGGCGTTCCGGCATGGGGGCCGCGCGACTGCTGCGGCAACGGCAGCAACCGGTGTTGGTGCTGGAGAGCAACAACGGCAAGACCCAACAGCACCTTGCCGACCAGCTGCGCCAGGAGGGCATCGCCGTTCAGCTGGGCACGCCCCTCAACGCCGCCAGCATCGACGCCCTTGGCTTCACACCGCCCCGGGTGGTGGTGAGCCCTGGCATCCGCTGGGATCACCCCTGCCTGCAGGAGCTGCGCCGGCGGGGGATCCCCACCGTGGGCGAGATCACCACCGCCTGGGAGGCCACCCGGCCGGTGCCCTGGATCGGCATCACCGGCACCAACGGCAAAACCACGGTGACCCACCTGGTGGCGCACCTGCTGGCGGAGGCGGGCCTGGATGCCCCCATGTGCGGCAACGTGGGCTTCTCCGCGGCGGAGCTGGCCCTGCAGCGGTTGAGCCCCGGGCAGCGCTTGCCCCAGTGGCTGGTGGTGGAGCTCAGCAGCTATCAAATCGAGGCGGCGCCGGAGCTGGCCCCGCGCATCGGGCTGTGGACCACCCTCACCCCCGACCACCTGGAGCGCCACGGCAGCCTTGAGGCCTACCGGGCCATCAAGCGCAGCCTGCTGGAGCGTTCCGCGGTGCGCATTCTCAACGCCGATGACCCCGACCTGCGCAGCCGCGCCGGCAGCTGGGACCAGGCCCGTTGGGTGACGGCACAACCGCGCCACCAGGCCCTGCAGGCGGGCATCGAACCGCACCTCTGGATCGATGCCGATCAGGTGTGGTCGGCGGCCACTGGATCCCCATTGCTGGATGCCCGGGCCTTGGCCATGCCGGGCGACCACAACCGCCAAAACCTGCTGATGGCCGTGGCGGTGGGGCTGGAGCTGGGGCTGGAGGGGGCCGTGATGGAGGCCGCCCTGCGCAGCTTTCCCGGGGTGCCCCACCGCCTGGAGCGAATCCGCCAGCTGGATGGCGTCAGCTGGTTCAACGACAGCAAAGCCACCAACTACGACGCCGCCGAGGTGGCGCTGCGGGCGCTGCAGGGGCCCCTGGTGGTGCTGGCCGGAGGGGAGGCCAAGCAAGGCGATGCGGAGGGCTGGCTGGCGGGCCTACGGCGGGAGGCGGCGGCGGTGGTGCTGTTCGGCGCCGCCCGAGAAGCGTTCAACCAGTTGCTGCAGCAGGGCCACTACGGCGGGGCCGTGCACCAGGTGGAGGGGCTGGATGCGGCCATTCCGCTCGCCCAGCAGCTGGCGGCGCACCATCAGTGCCGCGCCGTGCTGCTCTCGCCGGCCTGCGCCAGCTTTGATCAATACCGCGATTTCGAGGCGCGCGGTGAACACTTCCGCCAGCGGGTGCTGGAGCTCAACCCAGCGGCCGATCCGCAGCCCTGATCGCGCCCAGGGCGGGGGCTAGCCTCGGCCCCATTGCCCGCAGCAGCGATGGCCTACTGGCTGATGAAGAGTGAGCCCGACGTGTACGGGATCGGCCATCTTCAGCAGGACGGCACCACCCTCTGGGACGGCATTCGCAACTACCAAGCCCGCAATTTCATGCGGAGCATGCACATCGGCGATCGCGCCTTCTTTTATCACTCCAATGCCACCCCACCGGGCATCGTGGGGTTGATGGAAGTGGTGGAAACGGGGCTCACCGACCCGAGCCAGTTCGACCCGGCCAACAAATACTTCGACCCGAAATCCAAGCCGGAGGCGCCGCGCTGGGATTGCGTGCGGCTCCGATACGTCGGCACCTTCCAGGCGCTGCTCAGCCTCGATGCCCTGCGGGAGCAGTTCAGCGTGGAGGAGCTGCCGGTGGTGCGCCAGGGCAACCGCCTCTCGATCCTGCCGGTGCCGGAGGCCAGCGCCACGCGGCTGCTGGAGCTCCTGGGGCCATGCTGACGCCTCCGCTGCAGCCCGTCGCCGCCCTGCGCCAGGGCCTCTCCTTGATGCGGCAGCAGCCCCTGCCGTTGCTGGCCTTCAGCGCCGCCGCCTGGGGCATGCATGGTGTGGGCTGGGCCCTGGTGGCCGCCGGTGACCGCATCCCCAGCGCCGTGCTCGGTGCGCTGCTGCATGGGGCCGGGATCGTGCTCTATGCCGGCGGCCTGCTGTGGCTGGTGGAGGGATTGAGCCGGGCGGGGCTCGCCCTGGCGGCCGGCCAACGCCCCCAATGGACGCAGCTCTACCGCTGGCATGGGCGCAGCAGCCGCCAGGTGGCCTGCGGGCTGGTCACACTGCTGGCGGCCCTGGCGTTCACCGCCCTGGTGGGCTTCGTGGCCTGGTCGCTGGTGGTGTTTCTGCTGCCGGCGGTGAGCCCGGTGCCGGCCCTGCTGGCCCTGGTGGCCTGTGCCGCGGTGGGCCTCAGCCAGGTGTTCAACCCCTGCCTCGTCCTGGAGCGCCAGCTGAGCCCCACCGAAGCCTTCCGCCAGGGCTTCGTGGTGCTGGAGCACCACTGGGCGGGCCTGCTGCACCTGGTGGCCCTGCTAGCCGCGGCCACCACCGTGCCGATCCTGCTGCTGGGGTTGCTGGCGGAGGCGCTGGTGGCGGCCCTCGGGGTGCCGGTCACGGTGCTGGCGGTGGTGGCGGCCTCACCGCTGGTGGCCCTCAGCACCACCAGCGCCTACCGGCAGCTGCTGCCGGAGATCGAGCGCCAAATCCCAGCCAGCCTCAGCCGATCGGATCGCTGAAGCGTTTCTGCTGGGGAAACAGATTGGCCAGATAGCAGCGGGTGATCTCGCGGGTCTGCACGCCGTTCTGCACCAGAAACCCCGCCAGGGCCGCCTGGAACAGACGGTATTGATCCCAGTTGGGGTGGGCCTCGATGAAACCCTGCATCGACTGCAGCAGGGGCTCAGGCACCTCCGCCTGCATGCTCACCGTGGCCGTCATCTCCATCCGGGTCTCCCGTTCACCGAGCACCAGTTCTCCACAGCGGGGCTCGCCGGTCAACCGGGGCCCACACCAACCGCTCGCAGCCGCTCTCACCGCGAGATCGCACGCCGCAACAGGGTTCGCCAGCCGCCGTTGCCCTACCCCCCGACCCGGCTGTCAAAGCCCCCCGCCGCTGTCAACGGGAAACGGCCGGGCGGGGCGGTTCTCCCCAGGCCGCAGCCAGGGCCGGCCTGCCCGACCCACAACCTGTGGAAAACCGGTGCAAAACCCTGGGGAGAGCCTGGAGCCCCTTGGGAGAACAACGGTGATCAGCAGTGCTGATCACCGGCACAATCTCGCCAGCAATCTCAAGCGGCCCCATGCCCATGAAGTCTCCGCCCATCGCCCTGCTGGGCACCGGCCTGCTGGGCAGCGCCATCGCCACACGGCTGCTGCAGCAAGGGGAAACCCTGTGGGTGTGGAACCGCACGGCCGAGCGCTGCGCCCCCCTTGTGGAGGCGGGAGCCCAGATGGGCCGCGATGCCGCAGCGGCGGTGGCGCCGGCCCGGTGGGTGATCACCGTGCTCAGCGATGGCCCCACCACCCAGGCGGTGCTGGATCAGCTGGGGCCGGCCCTGGCCGGCAAGGGGGTGATTCAGATGGGCACCATCGGCCCCGACGAAAGCCAGGCCCTGGCGGCGCTGGTGCAGCGCTGGGGGGGCAGCTACCTGGAGGCTCCGGTGCTGGGCAGCCGCCCGGAGGCCCTGCAGGGGCAGCTGCAGCTGATGGCGGGCGGCGCGGCGGAGCTGGTGGAGCAGGCGATGCCGCTGCTGCGGCAGCTGGCCAGCGAACCCCGGCCCATGGGCGAGGTGGGCAGTGCCATGGCCACCAAGCTGGCCCTCAACCAGCTGATCGCCAGCCTCACCCAC
>CAWUND010000085.1:0-5358 GCA_963923815.1 uncultured bacterium | reverse complement strand
GCCACGGGGTCCAGCTCCAGCTCGGGCTCCAATTCGGGCTCAGGCGCGGGCTCGGGCAGCACCGCCGGCGGGGCCGGCATGGCGGGGCGCACGATGCGCGGTGCCGGTGCGTTGCCCGAGAGCTGCTTCATCCAGCCGCGGCGCGCCACCTCATAGAGCACCATCGCCGTGGCCACCGAGGCGTTGAGGCTGGGGGTGCTGCCGCGCAGGGGAATGCGCACCAACTGGTCGCAATGCTTGCGGGTGAGCATCGAGAGACCGGCCCCCTCGGAGCCGGTGACGATCACCAGCGGGCCCTCCAGATCCGCCTCCGACAGCGACACGCTGCCCTCGCCGGCCAGGCCGATCACGCGGTAGCCCTCCTGCTTGAGCTGGTCGAGGGAGCGGTTGAGGTTGACCACCCGGGCCACGGGCAGGTGCTCCAGGGCGCCGGCGGCCACCTTGGCCACCGAGCCGGTGAGGCCAGCGCTGCGGCGCTGGGGCAGCACCAGGCCGTGGGCGCCGAGGGCCTCGGCGCTGCGCACGATGGCGCCCAGGTTGTGGGGATCGGTGATGCCGTCGAGGGCCATCAGCAGGGGCGGTTCCCCCAGCTCACGGCAACCGTCGATGAGGCTGTCGAGGTCGAGGGTGTCGGCGGCGGCCACCTGCAGCACGATGCCCTGGTGCACGGCCCCACCGGTGAGCTGACCCAGCCGCGCCCAGGTGACCTCCTCCACCAGCACGCCGCCGGCCTTGGCTTCGCGCAGCAGCTGCAGGAAGCGCGGCTGGAAGCGCATTTCGGGGGTGCACCAGATGCGGTGAATCGGGCGATCGCTCTCCAGGGCGGCCTGGGCGCTGTGGCGACCCCAGATCAGGTCGTCCGCCGGGGCGGCACCGAAGCGTTCCGATTCACCGCTGGGGGCGGGGTTGGTGGCATCAATCGCCACCTGCCCAGGGCGGTCACCGCGGCGATCGTCGAAGGGGGCGCGGGACTGGTACGGCGGGCGACCCGTGGGGCGGAGGCCAGGGCGACCCGGGCGACGCTCGGGGCGACGCTCTGGGCGGCTGCCCCCGAAGCGGGCGCCATCGGGGCGAACGCTGTCACGGCGAGGGGCGTCGGCCCGGGGGGCCTCAAAGCGGCGTTCGCCGCGGCGGCCAAAGGGTTTGCGGTCTGCGGGGCCACTGCGCTCAGCGCGGAAGGGCCGATCGCCCCGAAAAGAACGCTCGGGGCGCTCGGAACGCTCGGGGCGACCCGGACGGTCGCCGCCGCGCAGGGGGCGCTCACCGCGCTCGGGGCGGTCGCCACGGGCGGGGCGATCGCCCCCCTCCGGGCGCCATTCGCCGCGGGGGGCAAAGGGGCGGGAGCCACCACGGGCCGGGCCGCGACCGGGCCTGGAAAACCGACCCTCCCCGGCTCCGGAGCCCTGGCCCTGGTCCCTACGACGATCAAAACGGGGGCTCATGGACAGACGGGCAAAGGATCTATGGGTCGGCGTCTTCAAGGTGCGCCAGCAGCTGGCCAAGGCGGCTGGGGTTCTGCAGAAACAGCCAGCCCACCATTGTCTCAAATCCCGTCGCCTGGCCATAGGCGGCGGCGTCACCGCGGCGGGGTCCGCGGCCGGCGCGGTTGCGACCGCGTCTCACCAGATCTAGCTCCGCATCGGTGAGCAGACCAGCGGACTCCAACCGTTGCAAAGCCGCGGCCTGGGCATCGGCACGCACCTCCGCCACCACGGCCCGGTGCAGGTCGGCGCTGCGGCCCGGCTGGCGGCAGCGGCGCAGGCGCTGGTGCAACTCCCACACCGCATCACCCAGCCAGGCCAATTGCAGCGGCCCCAGCTCGCCCTCCAGGGGGCTGGGCACCAGGCCCACTAGCCAGCTGGGGCTGAGCTGCGCCTCAGGCGGCGATGGCTCCGAGGGCGGTGTCGAGGTCGGGCTGGAGATGGAGGAACTCCTCGAGTCTCACCAGTTTCACCGTCTGCACCACGCGGGCATTGCCCACCACCAAAAACTGGGTGCGCTGCTGGTTGCACTGCTTGGCGAACTGCACCAGGGAACCGAGCCCGGAGGAGTCGATGAAATCGATCCGGCTGAGGTCGAGCACCAGCGGCTGGGGGGTGCTGGTGAGGTGCCCGTTGATGAACTCGAGGAATTGCTTCTCGGAGTAGGCATCGAGCTGGCCGGTGAAGCTGAACAGCAGACAGCCGTCCTGCTGCTCGAAGCCACCGCGCAAGGACACGGTCAATCGCTGCAGATCCGTGATGGCTCCTGACCTCGGACGACACAGGCGACCGCAGTGTAGGGAGAGTTTTCAGAACGGACAGGCCCGCAACATTCCTTGCGGAATGCACCCAACTGGAACGGCGTTCAGGGGCGGCGCTGGGCCATCAGGGCGGCGAAGCGGCCGAAGTGGTGGTCGGCGTCGTGGGGGCCGGGGCTGGCCTCCGGGTGGTACTGCACACCGAACACCGGCAGGCGGCGGTGGGCCAGGGCCGCCACGGTGCGGTCGTTGAGGTTGAGGTGGGTCACCTCCACCGCCTCGGCGTCGAGGGAATCGGCGTCGAGGGCGAAGCCATGGTTCTGGCTGGTGATCTCCACGCTGCCGGGACTGCCGCAGGGGTGGTTGAGGCCGCGGTGGCCATAGCCGAGCTTGTAGGTGCGCCCCCCCAGGGCCAGCCCCAGGATCTGGTGCCCCAGGCAGATGCCGAACACCGGCAGATCGGGCTGCTGCAGGAGCCCCTGGGCCAGGGTGATGCCGCTGGCCACGGCCGCCGGGTCGCCGGGGCCGTTGGAGAGAAACACCCCCTCAGGGCTGAGGTCGAGCACCTGCTGCAGGCTGGCGGAGGCGGGCAGCACGGTGACGCTGCAGCCGTGGGCCGCCAGGCGCTCGAGGATGGCGCGCTTGATGCCGAAATCAATGGCCACCACGCGGTACGGGCGCTCGGGCGCCTCCTGGCGCCGCTGGTCAAAGCTGGCCGGGCAGCAGCGGTCCCACTGGTAGGGCTCGCTGGTGGTCACCTGCTCCGCCAGGTTGAGCCCCGCCATGGAGGGGGCGGAGCGCACCCGCTCCAGCAGCTGCTGCGGCGTGCTGCCATCGCTGCTGATGGCCCCGTTGATGGCACCGCCCTCCCGCAGGTGGCGCACCAGGGCGCGGGTGTCGAGGCCGCTGATGCCCACCACGTTGTGGCGCTGCAGCCATGCCTCCAGGCTGTCTTCGGCGCGCCAATTGCTGTGGGTGGGCACCAGCTGGCGGGCGATCACGCCACGCACATGGGGGGCATCGGCCTCCTGGTCGGCACCGTTGACACCGGTGTTGCCCAGCTCGGGGTAGGTGAACGTCACCAGCTGCCCGGCGTAGCTGGGGTCGGTCATCACCTCCTGGTAGCCGGTCATGCCGGTGTTGAACACCACTTCCCCCACGGCCGTGCCCGTGGCGCCGAAAGATGTGCCGCGCAGCACCAGGCCATCGGCCAGCACCAACAGGGCGGGATGGGGGGCGTGTTCCGTGGTCATGGGCCCATCATCCCCTGCTGGGGTTCAGGCCAGGGCGGTGCGCAGGGCCTCCAGGCGGCCCCATGGGGCGCCGCTGGCCATGGCCTCGAGCGCCAGCGGCACGGCCTCCGCCACGCTGGCGGCGCAGCCGGCGGCCCAGAGCACCAGGGCCGCATTCAGGGCCACCACATCCCGCTGGGCTGCGCTGCCCTGGCCCCGCAACACCGCCTCCAGGATCTGGCGGTTGTGCTCCAGGTCGCCCCCCGCCAGCTGCTGCATCGGCGCCGGGGTGAGCCCGAGGCGTTCGGGCAGCAGCTGATCGGCGCGCACCTGGCCCGCCTCCACCAGGCGCAGGGCGCTGGGGCCGGAGAGGGAGGCCTCATCCAGCCCCCCATGGCCATGCACCACCACGGCCCGCTCCACCCCCAGCCGCGCCAGGGCATCGGCCATCGGATCCAGCAGGTCCGGTGCCCCCACCCCCAGCACCTGGAAATCGGGGCGCAGCGGATTCACCAGCGGGCCCAGCAGGTTGAACACGGTGCGCACCCCCAGGGCCTTGCGCAGGGGCGCCAACCCCACCAGGGCCGGGTGCCAGCCGGGGGCAAACAGGAACGTCACCCCCGCCACCGGCAGGGCATCGAGCACGGTTTGGGCCGGAGCGGCGAGGTTGAGGCCCGCCGCCTCGAGCACATCGGCGGAGCCCACCTTGCCGCTGGCGCTGCGGTTGCCGTGCTTGGCCACATGGGCACCGCAGGCGGCGGCCACAAAGGCCACGGCGGTGGAGATGTTGAAGGTGTTGGCGCCATCGCCGCCCGTGCCGCAGGTGTCCACCAGGGGCAACGCGGGGCGCTCACCGGGCAACGGACAGGCCTGGCGCAGCACCTGGGCCATGGCCGCCAGCTCCTCACCGGTCACCCCCTTGGCCCGCAGGGCCGCCAGCAGGGCGCCGGTTTGCACCGGCTGCAACCGCTCCGCCAGCCAGGCCTCCATCAGGGCCGTGGCCTCAGCGGCTGAGAGCGACTGGCCCTGCAGCAGCTGCTCCAGCAGCGCAGACCAGGAGGGGGATTCGGCGGCCATGGGAAACAAGATCGGCGGGGTTAGGGGCTGTCCTGGTCGGCGGTGTCGAAGCCGGAGCCCACCGATTGCTCCTCGGCCCGCAACCCGGGGCGGTAGCCCGCCTCCCAGATGGCCCGGCAGCGCTGGTTGAGCTGCTCACGGCTGAGGCCCCAGAGCCGCAGGGTCTTGTCGAGGTCGTCCTGCAGGTCGTGGGCGCCGGGGAAGCCGGCGTAGCGCATCAACAGGCGACCCAGGTTCACCAGCTCCGCCTCGGCGGGGGTTTCGGTGGCCAACAGCTGATCCACCAGCTCCCGGTCGGTGGCATAGAGCGGATGGCTCTGCGGCTGCTGCGGGTCCATGGGCCGTCGGGTTCGGCTCCCTAGGTTGGCAGCACTTGCTGAGCTCCATGGCGGCGATCCGCTTCGGCCTGATCGGGCGCTACCTGCGCCCCCATCGCCGCACGGTGCTGCTGGGCATGGCGGCCCTGGTGGTGGTCAACCTGTTGAGCGTGTCGATCCCGCTGCTGGTGCGCGGCGTGGTCGACGACCTTCAGGACGGCTTCAGCGTGGCGGACGTGCTGCGGGAAGCGCTGCTGATCATTGGCCTGGCCACCGTGATGGGGGCCGTGCGGCTGTGGTCGCGGATGCTCGTGTTTGGCGTGGGCCGCCAGGTGGAGGCGGAGCTCAAGCAGCGGATCTTCGACCACATGCTGCGCCAGGAGCCGGGCTGGGTGCAGACCACCGGCAGTGGCGAGGTGATCAGCCGCGCCACCAGCGATGTGGAAAACGTGCGGCGGCTGCTGGGCTTCGCCGTGCTCAGCCTCACCAACAC
>CAWUND010000084.1:0-5392 GCA_963923815.1 uncultured bacterium | reverse complement strand
GCAGACGACCCCTGGGCCCCGCTGGCGGCCAATCAACCCCTGGCCCGGGCGGAGCTCTGCGGCCGGGTGCTGGCCACGGGCCTCAACCCGGAGCTTTGGCTGGGGCCGACGCCGGCGGGTTGAGGGGGTCGGGGGTCTGCAGCGGCCCCGCGGTGCCCAGGGGCCAGAAGCGCCAGAAGGCGCGGCCGATGATCTCCCCCTGGGGCAGGAAGGGGCCACCGGGCCAGAAGCGTCCGTCCCAGCTGTTGCCGCGGTTGTCGCCCAGGGTGAGCACATGGCCCGGCGGCACCACGGCATTGAGGGTGCGGCAGGGGCCCATGCCTTGGGCATCCACCGGGCAGTAGTTGCTCACGTAGGGCTCCCGCAGCCAGCGGCCGTTCACCTGCACTTGGCCGCGGGGGTTGATCACCACCCGGTCGCCCGGCACGGCCACCACCCGTTTGATGTAGGCGTCGCAGGCGGGTTCCTGCAGGCCCGGAATGCCATTGATCAGCGGCAGGTTCACCACCAGGCAGCGCAGGGGGCCCACATCGCGTCCGGCCCGCAGCACGGGATCGAAATGGTGCGGGGCATGGAACACCACGATCTCCCCCCGCTGCGGCGGACGGCTGCGGTAGGTGAGCTTCTCCACCAGCAGGCGGTCCTGGATCTGCAGGCCCGGCAGCATCGATCCGGAGGGGATGTAGCGCGCCTCCAGCAGCAGCTGCCTCACCCCCAGGGCCACCCCCAGGGTGAGCAGCACCCCGCGCCAGAACACCCATGGACTTTCGCGCTGGACGGCGGACGGGGTTTCTTCGGAGGACAACGGAGGCCTGGCCAGCGCTGGGAGCTCAGGCAGATTAGGGCCGTTGCCCGCTGCATCCGATGGTCCGTCCGCGTTGGTTGTCGACCCAGAGGGTCACGGCCTCGCGGCTCTGGCTGCATTGGGATCGGGCCGTGGCCCTCTGGGCCACCCTCAACCTGGTGTGGGTGCTGTTCGACATCACCTACGTGCCGCTGCGCACCTTCTGGCTGCAGCGCAACCTCACGCCGCTGCCGCAGATGCCCCTGGTGGTGCCGCTGCCGCTGCTGCCGGACATCACCCCCCTCTACGACCCGGTGAAGGGCATCGAGCCCCACCGCGAAACCCAGCTCTATCTCGCCGCCTTCCAGCAGCTCGACCGTGCCCTCTTGGCCGGTGAGTCGCCCGCCCGCACGGCGCCCTTGCGCCGCCGCCAGGTGGAGCTCACGGTGGAGATGATCAACGAGAACCCCTTTGCCGCCTCCGGCAACAGCGGCACCCTCGAAAAGATCAAGAACCGCCTGCGGCAGCAGGCCGGCCTGGATTCCGCCAAACAATCCGCCGATCGGCTGCTCAGCGATGGCTGGCTGGCCCGCCACCGCTGGGCCGAGGAGCGCCGCTTCTGGCGCCAGCAGGTGCTGCCGCTGGTGTCCACCAGCTACTGGCGCTCCATCGATGAAAACGGCCGCCCCACCGACCACTTCTGGCGCACCGACCTGCTGCTGTTCCAGAGCGTCTTCGCCCTCGACATCCTGCTGCGCATGCTGCGGCTGCGGCGTCGCTTCCCGGGGTTGAGCTGGCGGGATGCATTGCTGCGCCGCTGGATCGACCTGCCGCTGCTGCTGCCCTTCTGGTGTTGGCTCAGGGTGGTGCCGGTGGTGGAGCGCCTCAGCCAGGCGCGCTTGATCAACATCGAGCCGCTGCGGGCGGCGGTGAGCCGCGCCGTGGTGTCGCTGCTGGCCCTGGAGTTGTTTGAGGTGCTGGCGCTGCAGCTGGTGGATGGCACCCAGTCGTTGATCCGTTCGCCCCAATGGCCCCGCTGGATCCGCAGCCTGCGCAGCCACCAGAGCGTGAGCGCCAGCGAGGAGCAGCAGCTGCTGGAGCTGGTGAAGCTGTGGGGGCCGCTGCTGCTGGGGGAGGTGACCCCGCGGCTGGCGCCGGAGCTGCAGTCGTTGCTGGGCCATGCCCTGCAGCAGAGCCTGCGGGAGGTGCCCGGTGGCGCCGTGCTGCCCCCCGTGCTCAGCCGCCAGGTGGCCGGCGGCATGGTGGAGAGCCTGATCGATTTAGCCCGCGGCACCGCCCAGCGGCTGGCCCAGAGCGATGAGCGCCAGGTGGAACTGCTGCAGCGCTTCGGCGATCGCTTCTGGGAGGAGCTGGCGGCGGGCTTGGAGCAGGGGGGCACCCTGCAGCGCAGCCAGCAGCTGTTGGCGGCGCTGCTGCAGCAGCTCAAGCTCAACTACCTGGCCCAGATGAACCGGGCCGGCATCGATGCCCTGATGGAGGAGCTCGATGAGCTCACCAGCCCGGCTGACGCCCCTAGCCCGCCAGGGCCGCCTGCCACTCCTCCGGCTTGAAGCCCACCAGCACCGCGCCGCCGGCGGTGATGGCGAAGGGGCGTTTGATCAGCTTGCCGTCCGCCGCCAGGGCGGCCAGGGCCTGGTCGTCGCTGAGGGCGGCCACCGCGGCGCTCCCCAGGGCGCGGTAGCTCTGGCCGCTGGTGTTGAACAGCCGTTTGCGCCCCACCGCCGCCATGGCCTGGCGCAGCTCCGCCAGCCCCGGTGGGGTGCGGGTGATGTCGATCAGCTCGAGCGATCCGGCCTGCACAGAAAAGCCCTGCTGGGCGAGCCATTGCAGGGCTTTGCGGCAGGTGCCGCACTGGGGATAGCTGTAGAGGCGCAGGGGAGGTTGGCTCACGCCCCGCGGCTCACTTGCCGATCAACGACTTGAGGGCGCCCACCAGGCTGTTGGAGCCTTTGCCCACGCCACCCTGGGGCTTGGTGCGGATGGTCACGTCGCCGTTGACGCTGGTGCGGCAGCTGAGGCGGTAGTTGGCGGGCCGATCCGCCAGGTACACCTGCTCCACATCGCTGCGGGGGGAGAGGTTTTGCATGCCCTCCACCACTTCCACCACGCAGGTGCCGCACTGGCCGACGCCACCGCAGTTGTTGAGGTTGTTCAGACCCTTGTAGGGGTTGATGCCGGCATCGACGGCCGCCTTGCGCAGGTTGGCCCCCTCGATGCAACCGACCTGCTGGCCTTCCTGTTCAAAACGGATGGTGGGCACGGTCGGACGGGGATCTTCGGCGCCGACAAACTTACCTGGCCGGGGCCGTTTTCCGCTGACCCGCCCCGAGGCTGACATCAAACGCTGTCTGGCACGGGCCTTAGCGTTGGTGCACCAGCGGCGGAAGGCCTTGAATCCTGCGGGCTACGAACGGCTACAAAGCCAGGTGATCCCCGGCTACGGCAGCCTGGCGCGGCTGGCGGTGGCCCTGTTGGTGGCCTCCCCGGCCGCCGCCGCCGATGGCGCAGAGGTGTTGGTGGCTGGCTGCGGCACCGGGGCCGAGCTGGTGGAGGCGGTGGCGCAACGGCCCGACTGGCGCCTCACCGCCATCGACCCCAGCGGCGACATGCTGCACGAATCCCGCCAGCGGCTTGGGGAGCAGCCCCGCATCGACTGGCGCCAGACCACCGCCGAAGACCTGGTGGATCAGCCCGGCATCGCCGGCCGTTTCGCCGGCGCCCTGTCGGTGTTGGTGCTGCAGTCGCTGCCGGATGACGGCAGCAAGCTGGCCTTTCTGTCTGCCCTGGCGCGGTCGCTTCAGCCCGGCGCCCAACTGGTGCTGGTCGACTTGATGCAAACCAGCCTGCCCTCGCTGGAGGGCCAGTTGGAGGCGGCCTGGGTGGGGTTCCAGCAGGCCAGCGGCCTGGGGGCCGAGCCCGGTGCGTTCAACCAGGGGCTCCATCCCATCGGCCTGGCGCGGCTCACCAGCCTGGTGAATGCCGCCGGCTTTGGGGATCCGGCACGGGTGTTCCAGGCCCTGGGCTTTGAAGGGTTCCTGCTCCAGCGCCGCGCCTAATCACGGGCGACGGGCCGTGGACAGCCCTGGAGCGGGGGCGGGGCGGTCGCTGAGCACCCCGGCCAGGGGCAGCACCAGCGTGAACAGCCCCAACAGCACCCCCAGCAGAGGGGCCGCCGTGTGGAAGAGGCTGTTGGAGATCTCGTTGGTTCCGTAATGCTCGTCGCCCGGGTCACCGCCGCCTGGGGTGATGGGGGTCGGAGCGCCGGTTCGGGGAGGGGGGTCTGAGGAGTCGGATTCCATGCTCGGTCGGCCCGATCGGGGCCGCAATCACCCTAACTAGGCGGCTGGGCGCGCCTGGTCGTGTTGTTCGCGGCGGGCATCGAGGTCGCTGGTGCCCGAGCCGCTGCTGCTCAGCAGGCCGCGGATCGCCTGCAGTTCTTGGAGGATCGATCCCAGCAGCTGCTGGGTGGCGGTGGAGGGGGAATTGAGCACCTCAACGGTGACCTCCTTGATCCGCAGCACGTCGCGGGCGAAGCGGGCCACCTCGTTGGGGTGGAACATCAGCGGCTCCTTCTGGTCGCTGCGGTACTCCGGGTTGAGCTTGCGCGGGTTGAAGGCCGGATTGAGGTTGCGGGGATCGGTGTTGGTGTAGCGGTACACCGAGGCGCGGGAGCGGTTGAGGCTGCGCTGCACCTCATCGATGCCGATCAGATTTTCGGCCGACTCGGCACTGTTGGCGGCCGCTTCAGCGGCGGAGCCCAGACCGGCTGCCAGAGCACTACCCAAGCCAGACGCCATCAGGCCCGACGCCATTGAATGGGTGCTCATGAGATCGGTCTGCGACAACTGGGACTTTCGCCGGAACCTAGCAGGCTTTTCTCTGGTGAATTGGAATTTTCGGTTCTTTTCGGCTGCTGATGTGGCGCTTTCTCAGGCGGTTCGCAGCAAACCACGGTGGTAGCTTCCGGCCTCACCGTTGCCCAGGGTTCCATGCGCGTCTCCCGCCTGATGCTGGTGACGCTGCGGGATGACCCCGCCGAGGCGGAGATCCCTTCCCACAAGCTGCTGCTGCGGGCGGGCTACATCCGCCGGGTGGGCAGCGGCATCTACGCCTACCTGCCCCTGCTCTGGCGGGTGCTGCAGAAGATCTCCGCCATCGTGCGCGAGGAGCTCAACGCCACCGGCGCCCTGGAAACCCTGCTGCCCCAGCTGCAGCCCGCCGAGTTGTGGCAGCGCAGTGGCCGCTGGGCCGGCTACACCGCCGGCGAAGGGATCATGTTCCACCTGGAGGATCGCCAGGGCCGTGAGTTGGGGCTCGGACCCACCCATGAGGAGGTGATCACGGCCCTGGCCGGCGACCTGCTGCGCTCCTACCGGCAATTGCCGGTGAACCTCTACCAAATCCAGACCAAATTCCGCGATGAGATCCGGCCGCGGTTTGGCCTGATGCGGGGGCGCGAATTCATCATGAAGGACGCCTACTCCTTCCATGCGGATGAGGCCTGCCTGCGGCGCACCTATGCCGCCATGGACCAGGCCTACCGCCGCATCTTCAGCCGCTGCGGCCTGCGGGCCGTGGCCGTGGAGG
>CAWUND010000083.1:0-5394 GCA_963923815.1 uncultured bacterium | reverse complement strand
GCACCCGATACCAGGGCAATCCCATGGGGGTTAGGTCCGGGGAAACAACCAGCCAACCGCCCCGGGGGAACCGGTGGCGGAGAGCAGCACGATCAGCCTTCACCGGCCGGAGCCGGAGAACACTGAATCCGTGCTGGCGATGGTAAGGGGTTTGGCGGGCCCACCGATTCGATCTGACGCCAGCTGAAACGTGCCGTGATGGGGGCGGCCAGAATGGGCCCAGTGCCGGAGCCGCCATGCCCGTGATTCGATTCGTGCGCGAGGGGCGCGATGTGGAGTGTTACCCGGGGGAAAACCTGCGGGAGGTGGCCCTGCGCGAGGGCATTGAGCTCTATGGGCTCAAGGGGATGCTGGGCAACTGCGGCGGCTGCGGGCAGTGCATCACCTGTTTTGTGGATGTGGTGGGGGAGAGCAGCCCGGGCAGCCTGAGCGGCCGCACGGCCGTGGAGGAGCAAAAGCTGCGGCGGCGCCCCCAGAGCTGGCGGCTGGCCTGCCAGAGCCTGGTGCAGCAATCGCTGCTGGTGCTCACCAAGCCCCAGGCGGGCCTAGGGGATGCGGAGGCCAAGATTGCGGCCGCCAAGGCCAGCCCCCTGCCGCCCGGCCCCACCGCCTGGCCCGTTCAAGAGGAGGAGGCTGAGGGCAGCGCCGAGGGCGATGGCGGCAGCGAAACCGCTACGAGCGGTGAAGAGGCCTGATCCCCCCGGCACAGCGGTGATACGGTCACCGGGCTGACGACATGTGCAATGGAAACCAACGACCTCGGCTTCGTTGCCAGCCTGATGTTCGTGCTGGTGCCCACGGTGTTTCTGCTGGTGCTCTACATCCAGACCAGCAGCCGCCAAAGCTGAGGGCTAGGCCCCTCCCGGCGCCCAAAGCCCCACGGCAGCTGAGCCAGCCGGCAGCTGCATTCCGGCAAGCCAGTTGATTCACCCGGCCCCGTCGCAGTGCAGGGCCGGGTTTTTTGATGGGTGGCGTCCGGCCGCGTGATGCGGCGGCTCAGCGCCGCCCTTCGGGCTCCCGCACCAGCAGCACCGGCGCCGGGGCATGCACCCGGATGTAATCGCTCACCGAGGAGCCCAACAGGCGATCGATGTCCACCAGGCTGCGGGCCACCAGGGGGCGCCGATCCTGCGACGCGATCACCAGCAGATCAGCCTTGGCATCCTCCGCCGCCTGACACACCCCACGGCCGATGTCGCCGGTGGCGTGAATCGGCTTGAGCTCCACCCCCAGGGCCCGGGCCCGCTGCACCGCCTTCTCGAGCACCTCATCGGCGGGGCTTTTGCCGCCGCGGGAGGGGGTGATGTCCTGGCGGCTGATGTGGATGCCAGTGAGGCTCGCGCCGGGCACATCCCGCACCAGCTCACAGGCCAGCTTGAGGGCGTCGTCGCCCACACCGGTGCCATCCACGGCCACCATCACCCGGTTGATGTGGCGCACGTAGAGGTCGTCGCGCACCAGCAGCATCGGCCGCGTGGAGAGCTGAAACACGTATTGGCTGGCGCTGTTGCTGAGGATCGACTGCAGGCGCCCCAGGCCCCGCGAGCCCATCACGATCAGATCAGCATCCAGCTCATCGGCCACCTTGAGCACGGTTTGCTTGGTGTCGCCCTGGCGGATGATCGTGTTCACCTCAGCCGGGTTGAGGCCCAGGCGCTGCACCGCTTCGGCCACGATGCCGGCGGCCCGCTGGGAATGCTCGGTGTAGTTCTCTCCGGCCTGCTCCGACACCACGTGCAGCAGATTGAGGCGGGCCTGCCGCACCGCGGGGATGTCGCGCAGCATGCGCACCATCTCTTCCACGTGGCCCTTGCCGGAATCGGCGATCAAAAGGTTGCGGAACACAGCCGTAGCAACGCGCTCCGGCAGCCTATGGCGAACCCGTGAAGGCGGAACCCTCCGCCGTGCACTCCGCAATGCAGAGCCCGAAGGAGCACCCAACCACCACCACCCCCTGGCGGTTGCAGCGGCGGGTGCTGCCCCAGCACACCGACCACGCCGGCGTGATGTGGCACGGCACCTACCTGGCCTGGCTGGAGGAAGGCCGGGTGGAGGCCCTCGATGCGGCGGGCCTGGCCTATGCCGATCTGTCGGCCCAGGGGCTGGAACTGCCGGTGGTGAGCCTGGCGATCGACTACCGCCAGGCCCTGCTGCATGGGGAATCGATCACCCTCGAGAGCTGGGTGCTCCCCCGACGCGGCGTGAAACTGCCGTGGCGAAGCCGGTTTCTCAAGCCCGATGGCCGCCTGGCCGCAGAAGCCAACGTGGAGCTGGTGCTGGTGCAGGGGAGCGGCAGCCAGGAGCGGCGCCTGCTGCGGCAGCTGCCCGCCGAGCTGGCGGCGGCGGTGGAACGCCTGCAACGGGGCCCGGGCTGAATCCCCAGCCCGCAGCTACAGTACATCTGTACTGATGCAAGGTGTGGTTGGGGGGCATGGGGGAGTTGCTGCGGGCTCCATTTGCGGCCGCGGGCCTGGCGGGCATGGGCCCTGGGCCGGGCTGGCCGCGCCTGCGGGCGGATGGCTCGCGGGGCTGGCGCAGCGAAGAGGATCGGCTGTGGCAGCTGGTGTGGGCTGAATGCCCCGGCATCGGCTGGGGCCGCCTCAACAGGCTGGAGGGGATGTTCGGCCACCTGTCCATGGCCTGGCGGGCGAGCACCGAGCAGCTCGACCACGCCCTGGCGGGATCCACCCAGCTGCGGGCCAACGAACGCCAGGAGCTGGAGGCCTACCGGCGGCGGCTGGGGCCGACACCGGTGCCATCGCCCCTGGATCGCAGCCGGCGGCAGGGGCTGCGGCGGCGCGGCGGTCTGCTGCTCGGAGACCCCAGCCTGCCGGAATCGCTGGAGCAGCTGGAACGGCCTCCCCTGCAGCTGTTCTGGCGGGGAAACGGCCAGCTGTGGTCGCCGCTGCGCCGGCGCAAGGCGGTGGCGGTGGTGGGCACCCGGCGACCCTCCCGCCACGGCGACACCATCGCCCGGGCCCTGGGCTCAGCGCTGGCCCAGGCGGGCTGGCCGGTGGTGAGCGGCCTGGCGGAGGGCATTGATGCCGCCGCCCATCAGGGGTGCCTGGAGGCTGGGGGCCAACCGGTGGCCGTGCTGGGCACGCCGCTCGAACGGGTGTACCCACGCCACCACACAGCCCTGCAGGCCCAGGTGGCCCGCCAGGGGCTGCTGGTGAGTGAGTGGGCGCCAGGCAGCCCGGTGCGTCCTGGTCACTTCGCCCACCGCAACAGGCTGCTGGTGGCCATGGCCCAAGCGGTGGTGCTGGTGGAATGCCCGGCGCGCAGCGGAGCCCTGCACACGGCGCAGCTGGCCTGGGATGCCGGCATTCCCCTGTGGGTGGTGCCCGGGGATGCCGGCCGGGTGTCGGCGGCCGGCAGCAACCAATGGCTGGCCCAAGGGGCCTCGGTGCTGCTCGACCCCGCCCAACTGATCAACAGCCTGGGGGCAGGGCCGCTGCACCACAACCGGCTTGCCGGTGGGGCCCCGGCGGCCTCGGCCGGTGCGAGCGATCCGCCACTGGCCCACCGGGAAGCGGCGCTGCTGGCGGCGCTCGGAGCCGGGGCCTGCCTGGATCAGCTCTGCGAACGGCTGCGGCAATCACCAAAGCGCCTCAGCGAGCGGTTGTTGCAGCTGGAGCTGGCGGGGTTGGTGCGCGGTGAGCCTGGGTTGTGGTGGCGGCCCAGCGGCCAAACCCCCTCACTACCCTGAAAGCATGGTGGCCCAGGTGCACGGCGCAGCGCGACGCGAGGGCGGCCCCGCGGTGTCTGGCGAGGCGCTGCTGCGCTGGAGGCGCGGGTTGTTGCGCCAGGGCGGTGAGCCCGCGGCCTTGGATTGGCTGCTGGATCTGGAGGGGGGCGTCGGCTGGCAGCAGTTGCAGCAGGTGCGCCTGCACCCCGACGCCATGGTGGGCCTGAAGGCCCCGCTCGAGCACCTGGAGGCCCTGTGGCAGCGGCACTGCAGCCAGCGGGAACCGTTGCAATACCTGGTGGGTCAGTGCCCCTGGCGCGACCTCAACCTCGCCGTGGCCCCAGGGGTGTTGATCCCGCGCCAAGAAACGGAGCTGTTGGTGGATCTGGCGTTGGAGCGCTGGGGGCGAACAGGCGGCCCGCAGGGCCCCCGCCACTGGGCCGACCTGGGCACCGGATCGGGCTGCCTGGCGGTGGCCCTGGCCCGGGCCTGGCCCAAGGGCCAAGGCAGCGCCGTGGATCAATCGGCCGACGCCCTGCGGCAGGCCGGCGCCAATCTCCAGGCCCACGGCTGTGGTGAGCGGGTGGAGCTGCTGCAGGGGGATTGGTGGCAGCCGCTGCGTCAGCGGTGGGGCAGCCTTGAGCTGGTGGTGGCCAATCCGCCTTACATCCCCCAGCAGGTTTGGAGGGATCTCGATCCCGTGGTGCGCGACCACGAACCGGCCCTCGCCCTGGTGGGTGGCGAGGATGGGCTTGAAGCGCTGCGGGCCATCGCAGCGGGGGCGCAGGAGGCCCTCGCCCCTGGGGGGTGGCTGCTGTTGGAACACCACCACGACCAGAGCGATGCGGTGACGGTGTTGCTGCGGGAGGCAGGGCTGCTGCAGGTGCAGGCGCACCCGGATCTCGAGGGCCAGCGCCGCTTTGCCAGTGCCCAGGCGGCCCCGCGGCCATGAACACGCCCGCAAACGCCGCCAGCCTGGCGGCACATCTGAAGGCCGGTGGGCCGGCGCTGTTCCCCACCGACACCGTGGTGGCGCTGGCGGCCATTCCTGCTGCAGCCGAGCAGTTGTGGGGGCTCAAGCAACGGCCCTCCAGCAAAGCCGTGATCCTGATGGGGGCTGAGGCCGGCGACCTCTGGCCTTGCCTGGGGGTGCCCGTGCTGCCGGAATGGCGGGATCTGGCGGCAGCACATTGGCCTGGGGCCCTCACCCTGGTGTTGCCGGCCCAGGGCCCCGTGGTGGAGCAACTCAACCCCGGCGGCAACAGCCTGGGGCTTCGGGTGCCCGCGTGCCCTGCCGCCTTGGAGCTGTTGCGCCTGAGTGGCCCGCTGGCCACCACCAGCGCCAACCGATCTGGCGAGCCCGCCTGCGGCACCGACAGCGAAGCCGAAGCCGCCTTTCAGGCGGTGCCGCTCCTGGGGCCACGGCCCTGGCCCACGGGATCTGGCCAGGCGAGCACGGTGCTGGCCTGGCGGCCTGAGGGAAGCTGGCGACTGCTGCGGGAGGGGGCTGTGCGACCCGCAGGCTTGCCGATGGAATCGGCCTGATCGCGGCTCGCCAACAAAAAACCCCCGGCCGAGGCCGGGGGTTGGGGTCGTCCCTCAAGGGGCAAGGTTGATTCCGAGGAATCAGCCGAATTTGCCTGAGGTGGAAGCGATCAGGAAGGCGGCGTAGGTCACGAAGTAGCCCACGGTGAAGTGAGCCAGAC
>CAWUND010000082.1:0-5404 GCA_963923815.1 uncultured bacterium | reverse complement strand
GCGCTGGCGGCCCGCTCCAGCTGCCTAGCCTTTGGGGCCGTTGCCCGGGCCCGAGTGCGCCGCGTTGTCGCCCTGCCATTGGTGTTGTTGCTCAGCCTGCTGTTGGCCTGGCCGGCTCGGGCCGATGGCTTTGGCTCCGGCGGCAGCTTCGTGAGTGCGGCGGTGAAGAAGGTGGCGCCCGCGGTGGTGCGCATCGACACCGAGCGCAGCGTGCCCCGGGTGGGGCTCGACCCCTCCTTCAACGACCCGCTGCTGCGGGAGCTGTTCGGCGATCAGCTGCCCCACAGCCGGGAGCGCGGCCAGGGCTCCGGCATCGTGATCGATGCCAAGGGCTTGGTGCTCACCAACGCCCATGTGGTGGAAGGGGCCGACCGGGTGGAGGTGACCCTCCCCGATGGCCGCGATCTGGAGGGCACGGTGCTGGGCAGCGATGCGGTCACCGATCTGGCGGTGGTGCGCATTCCCCAGGGCTCCGGCCTCAAGGCCGCCCCGCTGGGGGATTCCGAGCGCCTGGAGGTGGGCGACTGGGCCATCGCCCTGGGCACCCCCTATGGCCTGGAGCGCACCGTCACCCTGGGGATCGTCAGCAGCCTGCACCGCAACATCACCAGCCTGGGCTTCTCCGACAAGCGCCTCGACCTGATCCAGACCGACGCCGCCATCAACCCCGGCAATTCCGGTGGTCCGTTGATCAACGCCAACGGCGAGGTGGTGGGCATCAACACCCTGGTGCGCTCCGGCCCGGGGGCGGGGCTGGGGTTCGCCATCCCGATCAACCTGGCCAAGGGGGTGGCGGCCCAGCTGGGGCAGGGCTCCACCGTGGTGCACCCCTACCTGGGCCTGCAGCTGGTGCCCCTCAACCCCCGCCTGGCCCGCGACAACAACGCCGATCCCAACGCCCTGCTGCAGCTGCCGGAGCGGGATGGGGCCCTGGTGCAGCGGGTGTTGCCGGAGAGCCCCGCCGAGCAGGCGGGCCTGCGCCGCGGCGATTTGGTGGTGGCGGCGGCCGAGCAGGCGGTGCCCGATCCGGCGGCGCTGCTGCGGCTGGTGGAGGCCTCCCAGGTGGGGGAGACCCTGCCGCTCACGGTGCTGCGCGGTGATCAGCAACTGCAGCTCTCGATCCGTCCGCAGGCCCTGCCCCACGCCTGAGCTACGGTCAGCGCCCTGTTGCGGTGTGGTGATGGCGGATCTGCAGGATCAGATGAAGCGGGCGGTGGCGGCGGCTGCCACCGAACAGATCCGCAGCGGCATGGTGGTGGGCCTGGGCTCCGGCTCCACGGCCGCCCTGATGATCCAGGCCCTCGGCGCCAAGCTCAAGAGCGGTGAACTCACCGACATCGTGGGGGTCACCACCTCCTTCCAGGGTGAGGTGCTGGCGGCCGAACTCGGCATCCCCCTGCAGAGCCTCAATGCCGTGGATCGCATCGACCTGGCCATCGATGGCGCCGATGAGGTCGACCCCGCCTTCCAGCTGATCAAGGGTGGCGGCGCCTGCCACGTGCAGGAAAAGCTGGTGGCGGTGCGGGCCGAGCGCTTCGTGGTGGTGGTGGATTCCACCAAGCTGGTGGACACCCTCAACCTCGGCTTCCTGCTGCCGGTGGAGGTGCTGCCGGGGGCCTGGCGTCAGGTGCAGGGCCAGCTGCGGGCCATGGGGGGCGACGCCCAGCTGCGCATGGCGGTGAAAAAGGCCGGCCCCGTGGTCACCGACCAGGGCAACCTCGTGCTCGATGTGAAATTCGCCGGCGGCATCACCGACCCGGTGGCCCTGGAGAAGGAGATCAACAATCTCCCCGGGGTGCTGGAAAACGGCCTGTTCGTGAACATCACCGACCAGGTGCTGGTGGGCGAAATCAACGACGGCGTCGCCGGGGTGCGCGACCTGGTGAAGCGCTGAGGCGGGCTGGCCTCAGCCCAGCCGCCGCCGCACCGATTCGGCGTGGCTGTGCAGCCCTTCGCTGTCGGCCAGGGTGGTGACCGCCTGGCCGGTGGCCTCCAGCGCCTGACGGTTGAACTGGATCAGGCTGGTGTGGCGCAGGAAGGTTTCCACGCTCAGGGCCCCGGCGAAGCGGGCGGTGCCGGAGGTGGGCAGGGTGTGGTTGGGCCCCGCCAGGTAATCCCCCACGGCCTCCGGGGTCCAGGCCCCCAGGAAGATGGCGCCGGCGTTCTGGATCTGCTCCGCCAGTGGCTCCGGCCGTTCCACCTGCAGCTCCAGGTGCTCCGGGGCAAAGCGGTCGCTGAGGCGGGCGGCGCTGAGCAGATCGGGGCACACCACGATCAGCCCCCAGTCGTTGAGGGCCTGGCGGGTGATGGCCGCCCGGGGGTGGCCCTCCAGCTGGGCGGCCAGGGCGGCGGGGATCGCCTCGGCCAGCGCCTCGCTGGTGGTGAGCAGGATGGCGGCCGCCAGGGGGTCGTGCTCCGCCTGGGCCAGCAGGTCCGCCGCCACGTGTTCGGCCACGGCGGTGTGGTCGGCGATCACCAGCACCTCACTGGGGCCTGCGAGTGAATCAATCGCCACCCGGCCGTACACCGCCTTCTTGGCCAGGGTCACGTAGAGGTTGCCCGGGCCGCTGATCACATCCACCCGCGGAATCGTTTCGGTGCCGTAGGCCAGGGCGGCGATGGCCTGGGCGCCCCCCACCCGGTAGATCTCCTCCACCCCCGCCAGGTGGGCCGCGGCGAGCACGGTTTGGTTCACCTGCCCATCCGGGCCGGGGGGGGTCACCATCACCAGCCGCTGCACCCCGGCCACCGTCGCCGGCACGGCATTCATCAGCACGGTGCTGGGGTAGCTGGCGCGGCCTCCGGGCACGTACAGCCCCGCCCGTTCCACGGGCCGCCAGCGGCGCCCCAGCCGTTCGCCGTGCACGCCCTGCACCTCCAGGTCGGCCGGTTTCTGGCGCTGGTGGAAATCCACGATGCGCCGGTGGGCCAGCTTCAGGGCCGCCTGCAGATCCTCGGGGGTGGCATTCCAGGCGGCCGCCAGCTGCGCCGGGGGCACCCGCAGGGGATCGGGCCGCACCCCATCGAAGCGCTCCGTGAGCTCCAGCAGGGCCGCGTCGCCCTGGCGCTGCACCTGGGCCAGGATCGCGTCCACCCGCTCGGCGGCCTCGCGGCTCTGGCCACTCTCGGTGCGTTGGGCGATGGCCTCCAGCCGAGCGCCGGCCTGCTCCAGATCAGTCAGCCGCTCCAGGGTCAGGTTGGAGCTGGGGGCAACGGTCACCGGGGCGCTGCAACGTCTTCAGCACGCTAAAGGGCCGTCCCGGAAGGGCCGGGGGCTCAAGGGGTAGAGTCGTCGTTTGCCGAGTCAGCGCCGTACCGCCTGTGGCCAATAACAAGTCGTCGAAGAAGCGCATCGAGATTGCCGAGCGCAACCGCCTGCACAACCGCAGCTACAAGTCGGCCGTCCGCACCCTGATGAAGCGCTGCTTCACCGCTTGCGCCGCCTACGCCCAGGCCCCCGGCACTGCCGCCAAGGATGCGGTGCAAACCAGCCTCAACGCCGCCTTCAGCAAGATCGACAAGGCCGTCAAGGTGGGTGTGCTGCACCGCAACACCGGCGCCCACCAGAAGTCGCGCCTGAGCGCCGCGGTGAAGAAGGCCGTTGAGCCGGCCGCCAAGGCCTGAGCGCCCTAGGGTTCGGCCAGTGCGCTGAACCCAACCCCCATGGCATCGGCCGTCGCCCTCGAGAGCCTCGAGGTGCCCCTGATCGACAGCCACTGTCACATCGTCTTTCGCAACTTTGACGATGACCTGGAGGAGGTGGCCCAGCGCTGGCGCGATGCCGGTGTGGGTCGCCTCCTCCACGCGTGTGTGGAGCCCTCCGAGATCCCGGCGATTCGGGCCCTGGCCGACCGTTTCCCCGAGCTGCGCTACTCCGTGGGGGTGCACCCGCTCGACACGGAGCATTGGCACAGCGACACGCCCGCCGTGCTGCGCCAGGCGGCCCTCGACGACCCCCGCGTGATTGCGGTGGGGGAGCTGGGGCTGGATCTGTTCCGCGACAAGAACCTGGATCAGCAGCTGGCGATGCTGCGGCCCCAGCTCGACCTGGCGGTGGAGCTGGATCTGCCGGTGATCATCCACTGCCGCGATGCGGCCGAGCCGATGCTGGCGGAGCTGCGCAGCCGGGCGGAGCGGGGCGCCTGCCCCCGCGGCGTGATGCACTGCTGGAGCGGCACCCCCGCCGAGATGGAGGCGTTTCTGGCCCTGGGGCTGTACATCAGCTTCAGCGGCAACGTCACCTTCCCGAAAGCGGAAGACACCCACGCCTGCGCCCAGCGGGTGCCGGCCGAGCGCTACCTGGTGGAAACCGATTGCCCCTTCCTGGCGCCGGTGCCGCGGCGGGGCAAGCGCAATGAGCCCGCCTACGTGGCGGCGGTGGCCCAGCGGGTGGCCGACCTGCGGTTGGAGCCCCTGGACCAGGTGGCCCGGCAGAGCACGGCCAACGCCTGCGCGCTGTTTGGGGCGCGACTTCACAGTGTATGATGATCTATTGGCCTGGCAACGAGTCTTGGTTTTTCCGTGCTTGTTGCAGCCCGAAAGCGCGCACCGGGTTCCTGGTGCGCCTGCCCATGCCCATGGTGCTGTGTCTTTCCGGTACGCGTGTTGGTTGTCTGCGGGGTTGAAGCGAGCTGAATAGGCATGCCGGAGGGCCAGCCGTCCCCAGAGCGGGGTGGCTGGCCCTGTTGTCTGCGCTCGTTCCCCAGATCACCCACGCCACCAGGCCCTTCGTTCCCGTCCAACCCGTTCCTGCAGGTTCACCGCATGAGCAGCGCGATTCAGGTCGCCAAGACCGCCACTTACCTCCCCGATTTGGTGGAGGTGCAGCGCGCGAGCTTCAAATGGTTTCTGGAGAAAGGGCTGATCGAGGAGCTGGAGAGCTTCTCCCCGATCACCGATTACACCGGCAAGCTTGAGCTGCACTTCATCGGTAGCGAGTACCGCCTGAAGCGCCCCCGCCACGATGTGGAAGAGGCCAAGCGTCGCGACGCGACCTTCGCCTCGCAGATGTATGTCACCTGCCGCCTGGTCAACAAGGAGACCGGCGAAATCAAGGAGCAGGAAGTGTTCATCGGGGAACTGCCCCTGATGACCGAGCGCGGCACGTTCATCATCAACGGCGCCGAGCGCGTGATCGTGAACCAGATCGTGCGTTCGCCTGGCGTTTACTTCAAGGACGAGCAGGACAAGAACGGCCGCAAAACCTTCAACGCCAGCCTGATCCCCAACCGGGGTGCCTGGCTGAAGTTTGAAACCGACAAGAACGACCTGCTGCACGTGCGGGTCGACAAAACCCGCAAGATCAATGCCCACGTGTTGATGCGGGCCATCGGCCTGTCGGACAACGACGTGCTCGACAAGCTGCGGCACCCCGAGTACTACCAGAAGTCGATCGAAGCGGCCA
>CAWUND010000081.1:0-5653 GCA_963923815.1 uncultured bacterium | reverse complement strand
AGCAGTACTTCCAAGCCAACAGCCTGCGCTACAGCCTGGCGGAAAACCGCGGCGAAGCGGAGGCCGTCTATGGCGTGATTGATCTCGACACCACAACCACCGATTTCGACCTCGAACAACCGCCAACCATCCCGCCACCGCCCCTCAGCTACTGGAGCGACCCAAACTGGAGCAACTCCAGCAACCTGCTGGGCTTCTGGCCCCGGCAAACACCCTTCCAAGCCACACGCTTTCGCGCTCAAACGGCAGACGCTCAAAAGCTGTTCGCCGGGCCACAGCAGGCGTTTGGCAGCCGGCCCCGTCGTTACCGGCTGAGCCAACAAGTTTGGGATTGGGGTCGGGAGCAACCAAACCAACCCCAAAGGCTTGAGCAGGTTGACCCCTTCACCAGTTCATTGAGGCCACAAAATTCAGGCCGCAGCGGCTTCGGTTTCAGCCCACCCGCGAGTGTCCAGCGGGATGCTCAGGGGTTAATCATCGGCTGGTCTGAGCACCTGCAAAGCGCCCTCCGCGCTCAGCAATCCTTATCCAGCCGTCCGTTAAGCGACAGCCCCGAACAGCGTCTCCGCCTTGGCTACCCGCCCAACCGGGCCGGGATGGCAATCATGGCGGGCTGGGGTTCCGCCTGGCGGCGTGGCCCCAACCCCTGGCTGGTGCCACCAGTCTTCATCGCTCCGGCGGCTCGGTCGATGGCCTGTCCGCCCCTGATCCCACCGGTGCCGAATTGGCACCCCTACCCCACGGCCATCACCGCCTGGGGCTACGGCCAATCGATCGATGCCAACTACGGCGATGCCTTCTATTTCAACGGCCGCATGCGGCCGGAATACCTCTGGGGTTTCAACGTCAACCAACGGCTGATTGATGCGGGCCCGTTGGCCCTGGAATTTGATTCCAATGCGCTGCTGCACAACGCCAACTGGCAGCGGGGCGGCCCCTACAACAACACCTACCCCAATGCACCGCTGCCCCCGCAAACCTTCGGAGAATTCACCGGAGGCCTGGGCCTGCGCACCTGGCTGCAACCCTGGTTAAGCCTGGGCTTCGTCGAGGGCGTCAGCCTTCTGACCGACACCAGCCTCTACGAGAAAACCTACCGGGGCAGCTACCAAAACTTCCTCAACTACCTGGGCTTTGAGGTGGAGGCCCTGGTGAAGCCCCAGTGGTCGGTGGTGGGGCGCCTGCACCACCGCTCCGGGGCCTACGGCACCTACGGCGGCGTCAGCGAAGGGAGCAACGCCTACCTGGTGGGTGTGCGCTACCGCTTCGGCGAAGCCCCCCCGCCGAAGCTGGCCCCGGAAATGCCAGCTCCGCAGAGCTGCCCTGGTGCACCCCCACCCGGGCAAACCCTGCCTCCCCCCCTGGGCGAGCAGCTCAATCAGGTGGCCCAGGGCAGCAGCAAGCAGGCGGTGGATCAGGTGCCGGCGGCCCAGATCCAACCCCGCCAACCGCTGGGCAATCCCTTTGCCGAAGAGCAGGAGCGCCACCTGGCCATTGCGGCGGCGGTGGATCAACGGGTGCACAACATCAAATTCGTGCGCAGCCTCAAGTTGGAACGCCGCCAAGGGGGCTTCAAATACGACCAAACCGCAGAAGCCCGCCAGTTCGGCCAGGCCCAACCGCAGCAGCTGATGGGCTTCTACGGCAATCAGAAGCTGGTGGAAGGCCAGGTGAGCCGTTGGCGCTTCCAGGCCGAGCGCATCACGATCACCCCGGATGGCTGGCAGGCCGAGCGGGCGGCCTTCACCAACGACCCGTTCACCCCCTCCCAGTCGTGGCTGGATCTGCAGTACGTCACCGCGGTGGATCTTGGGGAGGGCAAAACGAAGATCAAGGCCAAGCGCAGCCGCTTGATCCTGGAAAACCGCCTACCGATCCCACTGCGCCGCAACCTCACCCTCGAGAAAGAAAAACCGGTCGACAACCGCTTCGTGGTGGCCGATGACGGCATCGACCGCAGCGGGGTCTACTTCGGCTACAAACTGCCGGAATACGACATCCCCAACACCCAGGCCAAGCTCAAGTTGGAGCCCCAGTTCATGGTGGCCCGCGCCTTGAACGGCTCCGTGAGCACCTACCCCTTGCCGGGCTCTCCGGCGGGATCCCCCAACGGCACCCAAACCGCCCAAATCGGCGACCTCTTCGGCGCCATGGCGAAAGTGGAAGGCAAGATCCTCGGCTTTGCCACCTCCGACTTCGCGCTCAGCCTCTCCACGCTCAACCCCAGCAACTTTGCCAATGGCACCCGCAGCTGGGGCGATTTCTCCCGCTCCTTCCAGCTGCCTTACCTGGGAATTCTGCCCGCCGGCACCTACACCAGCCGCCTCTATGGCGCCTATCGCTACCGCAGCTTCAACGGCTCCTTGGGCTACCAGGATGTGTACTCCGCGGTTGGGGCGTCGCTGGAGAACACCGGCAAGCTGAACCCTTGGGGCCCGATCAACAACAACTATTTCTGGCGGGCCTCCTTCGGCAATTACCAGGGCACCACCTTCAGCAGCAACAGCCCCACCGGCACCACTATCTCGACGACGATTGGCGACAGCACCCGCGCCAGTTTCTATGGCGCCGTGAACAGCAGCCTGCCCATCTGGGTCGGCAAACCCCGCAGCAGCGACGATCCCAAGTCGACCCAGAACACCCCCACGCCGATCACGCCGGGGCTGACCCTCAACACGGTGACCAGCACCGCCCTGGATTACTACGGCATCGGCCTCAACCAAAATCTGATCAGCTTCTCGGGCGGCCCCACACTCACATTGGGCAGCTTCACCAAAAACTTCTTCGATTACACCCAGTTCACGATCACCGGCGGCGGCACCCTGCAGCAGGGGCAAAGCCCATTCGCCTTCGACCGCAACGTCGATCTCGCCACCCTGGGCATCGGCTGGACGCAGCAGTTGTTTGGGCCGCTGCTGTTCAACCTGGGCCTGGGCTACAACGTCGACCCCAGTTCGCCGTATTTCGGCTACACCACCAACGCCTACGGAGAACTGCGCTGGCAGCGGCGCGGCTACGAATTCGCGATCTACTACAGCCCCTACGAACAGGTGGGCGGCATCCGCGTGAAGCTCAACGACTTCAACTTCGACGGCACCGGCGTGCCCTTCGTGCCCACCAAGCCGTTCAGCCCCACCCGCAACCGCCAGAGCCTCTTCTAGCGATTCACCGGCTTGCGAAGCTCAGGCGGCAAGGGGGGCAGCGGTGGAACAGGGGAATCTTCGCCACCCACCACCAGGCCACTGCCGCTGAAATCAGCGCCCACCAGCACCGCCCCCTCGATCTGCACACCGGGGGTGAGGGCCTGCAGGATCACCGCATCGCGCAGATTGGCCCGCCGCAGATCGGCATCGGCCAGATCGGCGTTGGTGAGCCACACCTGCTGCAGGCGCGCGCCGCGCAAGTCGGCCCCGCTGAGATCGGCCCCCTCGAGATTGCTGCCGCGCAGATCGGCCCCCCGCAGATCCGCCTGGCGCAGATCCATCCCATTCAGCAACAGGCCGCGCAGGTCGGCGCCGCGCAAATCACAGCCCAGGCACTGCCGCCAGGGCGGCAGTGCGGCCGCCGCGCTGCCCGCCCGATAGGGCTCCACCGCCAGGGGCTCCGCCGCCTGCACCGCACCCCCGCCCAGCAGGGCGGCCAGGCAGAGCGCCAGGGCCGGAGGCGAAAGAGGAGCCATGGGCAGGGGGTTGTTCTGTCTTCGTCATAGACAGTTGCGCCACTGGCCGCCACACAGGCTCGCGGTGGATCAGGCTGAGCCCGCCGCGAACCCCTGCAGATAGGGCAGACGGGCCACCGTGGCCTGCAGCTGCTCGCCATGGGCCAGCAGCTGACCGGTGGCATCCCACTGCCCACTCACCAGCATCTGCTGCGGGCCAGCGGCGAGCTCCAGCCCCCAGTGCTGCCCAGCACCATGCAGGCTGGCGTTGGCCACATCCAGCGCAAACGCCTCAGCCGGATGGGCCACAGCGGCCGCCTGGATCGCCAGCATCGTGGCGTGATCGGCCACCAGGCAGGGGATGCCCAGGGCCAGGCAGTTGCCGTAGAAGATCTCGGCAAAGCTCTCGCCCACCACGGCCCGAATGCCCCAGCGCATCAACGCCTGGGGCGCATGCTCACGGCTGGAGCCGCAGCCGAAGTTGCGGTTCACCAGCAGCAGGCTGGCGCCCTGGTGCTCGGGGCGGTCGAAGGGATGGGGGCCATCCGGGGCTGCGGCCAGCTCGGCGCGGTCGTCGGCGAAGGCCGCGGGGCCGAGCGCATCGAAGGTCACGCACTTGAGGAACCGGGCCGGAATGATCCGATCGGTGTCGATGTCATCACCGCGCACCACCACGGCACGGCCGCTGACGGTGGTGATCGCTCCGGTGGGGAAGGGACGGGTCATGGCGGTGATTCAGGCGTTGAGCAGCTGGCGCACGTCGCTGACGCGGCCGTTGATGGCGGCGGCGGCCACCATGGCCGGGCTCATCAGCAGGGTGCGGCCCGTGGCGGAGCCCTGGCGGCCCTTGAAGTTGCGGTTGCTGGAGCTGGCGCTGATCTGCCGGCCCTCGAGCCGGTCGGGGTTCATCGCCAGGCACATCGAGCAGCCCGGTTCCCGCCACTCAAAACCGGCCTCGCGGAACAGCTGATCGAGGCCTTCGGCCTCCGCCGCCGCGGCCACCTGCTCACTGCCCGGCACCACGAAGGCCTTGATGCCGGCGGCCACATGGCGGCCCTTGGCCACCGCCGCCGCCGCCTGCAGATCGCTGAGGCGGCCGTTGGTGCAGCTGCCGATGAAGCACACATCCACGGGGGTGCCGGCGATGGGGGATCCGGGTTGCAGATCCATGTAGCGGTAGGCCTCCTCCGCCAGGGGCCGCTCATCGGGCGCGGTCTGCTCCAGGGTGGGCACGGTTTCATCCACGCCGATGCCCTGGCCGGGGGTGATGCCCCAGGTCACGGTGGGGGCAATGGTGGCGGCATCGAAGCGCACCTCGTCGTCGAACACGGCATCGGGGCCGCTGGCCAAGCTGCGCCACCAGGCCACCGCACGCTCCCAGGCCTCGCCCGCCGCCGGGGCGTACGGGCGGCCCTGCAGGTAGTCGAAGGTGATCTGGTCGGGGTTCACGTAGCCGCAGCGGGCACCGCCCTCGATCGCCATGTTGCAGAGGGTCATGCGCTCCTCCATCGACAGGGCATCGATGGCCGGGCCGGCGAATTCATAGGCGTAGCCCACACCGCCCTTCACGCCGAGCACGCGGATCACGTGCAACACCAGATCCTTGGCGTACACGCCCGGCTGCAGCTGGCCGTCCACCCAAATGCGGCGCACCTTGAGCTTGCCCATGGCCAGGCTCTGGCTGGCGAGCACATCGCGCACCTGGCTGGTGCCGATGCCAAAGGCAATGGCCCCAAAGGCGCCGTGGGTGGAGGTGTGGGAATCGCCGCAGGCCACGGTCATGCCGGGCTGGGTGAGCCCCAGCTCCGGGGCGATCACGTGCACGATCCCCTGGCGGCCGCTGCCGATGCCGTGCAGCGGGATGCCATGGGCGGCGCAGTTGGCCTCCAGGGTGGCGAGCATCTCCTCGGCGAGGGGATCGGCGAAGGGCCGGGCCTGGGAGGTGGTGGGCACGATGTGATCCACCGTGGCCACGGTGCGCTCCGGATGGCGCAC
>CAWUND010000080.1:0-5662 GCA_963923815.1 uncultured bacterium | reverse complement strand
CCGTGATCACCTGAGGCCGCGGGTCTCGAGGTTTTTGATCGCCACATAGAAGGGGGGCACCACCCCCAGCGACAGCACGGTGGCCACCAGCAGGCCGCCGAAGATCACGGTGCCGAGCGACTGCTGGCTGTTGGCACCGGCGGTGGTGGCCACCACCAGCGGCAGGAACCCCGCCAAGGAGGCGATGGCCGTCATCAGGATCGGCCGCATGCGCGATTCGGCGGCCGCCATGGCCGCCTCCACCACCCCCATGCCCTCCTCCAGGTGCTGCTCAGCCACCTCCACGATCAGGATGCCGTTCTTGGCCGCCAGACCGATCAACGTCACCAGACCCACCTGGGCATAGATGTTGAGGTCGATCGAGCGCAGGGCCAGGAAGGCCAAGGCCCCCAGCATCGCCAGGGGCACGGTCATCAGAATCACCACCGGCGTCACGTAGCTCTCGTACTGCGCCGAGAGCACCAGGTAGACGATCAGGATGCCGAGGGCGAACACCAGCACGCTGGCGCTACCCGCCGAGAGCTGAAGGGCAGCAATGCCCGTGAACGCGGAGCCGATGTTGTTGAACTCAAGCCGGTTGAACAGCTGCTGAATCGCCGCCAGCGCCTGGCCTGAACTCTTGCCAATCGCCTCAGCACCCTGCACCAAAATCGTGCGGTAAAGGTTGTAGTGGCTGATCACCGGTGGCGCGCTGCTCAGTTCGCTGCTGGCGAATTCCGACACCTGCACCAACTTGCCGTCGCGGCTGCGCACGTAGTAACTGAGCACGTCCTCCAGGGTGCTGCGGCCCTCCGCCTGGGCCTGAACGTAGATGTTGCGCACCTGACCGCTCTCATAGGTGAGGCCTGAGTAGTTGCCACCGGCGAGCACGGCGATGGTCTGCATCGCCTGCTGGAAGTCGATGTTGAGGGCCCCCAGGATCGAGCGGTCGATCTTGAGCCCAAAGGCCGGGGCGCTGGGCACGAACTGGGTGTAAAGGCTGGAGAAGTTCCCACTGCCCTGTCCTGCCGCCACCAGCTGCTGGGCCAGTTGATTGAGCTGGGGAAAGCTGTAGGCGCCGTTGCTGAGGTCGTTGAACTGGAAGTAAAAACCACCCTGGGCCGAGAACCCGGGAATCGCCGGCGGCTGGGAGGCCACCGCCAGGCCCGTGCTGAATCGCGACAGCTTGGCGTTGATCCGGGCCACGATCGCCGGGGCGCGGTGGGCGCTGCCGGAGCGCTCCTCCAGCGGCTTCAGGCCGAAGAAAAACAACCCCTGATCGGGGCTGTTGCCGTTGAAGCCGGCCCCGCTGATCACCGCCGCGGAGGTGATGTCCTCTTCCTCCTTCAACACCGCCGCGATCTGCCGGCCCACCCCCTGGGTCTGGGGCAGGGAGGCTCCGTTTTGCAGCTGGAAAATGCCCACGCCGTAGCCCTGGTCTTCTTCGGGGATGAAGGCGGTGGGCAAGGCCGTAAAGGCGATGGCCGTGAGCACGATGCCGCCCCCCAGCCCCATCAGGATCAGCCGGCGGCGAGCGATCAGCGTCTGGAGCAGCTGGGCATAGGAGGCCTGCAGCCGGGCAAAGAAGGCGTTGAAGCGATCAAAGATGGTGGCCAGGCGGCTGCCCGCAAAGCCAAACGCCAGCACCCCCACCACGTAAGCGCCGATGCCAAAGGAGGCGGCACTGAAGCGGCCAAACGCCAACCCCACCACCACGCCGGCCACGGTCCAGCTCCAGCCCTCGGGCCGCGGTGGCTTCTCCGTCTTGAGAATCAGCCCGGCCATCATCGGCGAGAAGGTGAGGGCGTTGAAGGTGGAGATGGCGATCGAGAAGGCGATCGTGAGCGCGAACTGGCGGTAGATGATGCCGATGCCACCGGGGTAGAAGGCCACCGGCACGAACACCGCCATCAACACCAGGGAGGTGGCAATCAGGGCACCGATCAATTCCCCCATGCAGGCCAGGGCCGCCTGGCGGGGTTTCATGCCCGCCTCGAGGTTTTTGGCCACCGCTTCGATCACCACGATGGCGTCGTCCACCACCAACCCGGTGGCCAGCACCAGCCCAAGCAGGGTGAGTTGGTTGATCGAAAAGCCAAACGCCTTGATGAAGGCAAAGGTGCCCACCAGGGAGATGGGAATCGCCAGGCTGGGCACCACCGTGGCCCGCCAGTCCTGCAGGAAGAGAAACAGGATCACCAGCACCAGCACAACCGCCAAGCCCAGGGCATCGGTGACCCCATCCACCGCCGATTCAATGAACTGGCCGACGTTGTAGATCTCGCTCACCGTCACCCCTGGCGGCAGCTGGGTGCGGAAGTCGTCGATCAACGCCACCACCGCCTCGCTCACCTGCAGGGCGTTGCTCTCGGGGGTTTGATACACGCCAATGGTGATGGCGGGGTAGCCATGGATGTCGCTCCCCTGGGTGGAGAAGCTGTTGAAGCCATAGGTGGCCTCGCCCACGTCCGCCAGCCGCAGCAGATTCCCCTGCGGTGATTTGCCCACGATC
Organism: uncultured bacterium; assembly: GCA_963923815.1. Lineage (GTDB taxonomy): Bacteria > Cyanobacteriota > Cyanobacteriia > PCC-6307 > Cyanobiaceae > Vulcanococcus. Next base: position 3,171 of record CAWUND010000080.1, on the reverse strand, counting down.
AGCCGGTTGAGCTGATCGATCGACACCAGGTTGCCGTTGTTCTCCACCAGGATCGGGTAGGTGAACAGCTGATCTCCCCCAGCCGGTGGACCGCCCACCAGGCCCCCCACCGCCACGACGTTCTGGCTGCGCACCGCCGACACCACCTGGTCGGCGGTGAGTTGGTTGGCGGTGAGTTTGGCGGGGTCGACGAACAACCAAAACGCTGGGTTGCTGCCGCCGAACAACGTGGCCTGGGCCACCCCGGGGATGCGTTCGAGTTGGTAGTAGAGCTTTTCGTAAATCAACCCATTGAGGTAGGGCGCATCGAATTGCCCCTGGCTCGACGACACCTGATACGCCAGCAGGATCGACGGGGTGGTTTGGATCACCGACACCCCCGTGCTCTTCACCTGATCAGGCAGCTGGGGCATCGCCAACGACACCCGGTTCTGCACGTTCACCTGGTCGATGTTGATGTCGGTGCCCTGGTCGAAAAACACGTTCACCGTGCTGGCGCCCGTGTTGGTGGTGAGCGATGCGATGTAGGCCGCGCCGGGCACCCCATTGATCTGCTGCTCGAGCACGTTGGTCACCGCCTGCTCCGTCACCAGGGAGTTGGCGCCGCCGTAGTTGGCCGTCACCTGGATCTGCGGCGGCGCGATGTTGGGCAGGTTTTCAATCGGCAGCGTGGGGAGGGCGATCAACCCCACCAGCACGATCAAGATGCTGCACACCGTGGTGAGCACCGGGCGCTTGATAAACCGATCGGAGAGCGACATCTCCGCTCCTCAGGGGGCCGCCGCCGCGGCCACCCGCACGGGCATGCCACTGCGCAACAGGGCGGTGTTGCTCACCACCACCCGATCACCGCGGCGCAGGCCGGCGCGCAGCGGGTAGTGGTTGCCCTGCAGTGGGCCCAACTGCACGGGGGTTTGCACCACGATCTCGGTGCTGGGGGGCAGCTTGCGGAGCGCCTGCTTCTGGCTATCGGGAATGGTGGTGGAGGCGTTGATCTTGGGCAGCACCTGCCCCAGCGGCAGCACCCGGTACACAAAGGGCTGCTGGGCCTGCATCATCACGGCCGACACCGGCACCGACAGGGCCCGATCGCTGCCGGTGATGATCCGGTTGCGCACGAATTGGCCCGTCTTCAGCTTGCCGGTGAGGTTGGGGAAGCTGGCCTTCACCAGCACCGTGTTGGGGGAGGAGCTGCTGCCGCTCACCCCGTAGTAGGGCGAGATGAACACCACCTTGCCGGTGCCCCCCAGGCTGGGGGTGCCCTGGGTGGCCAACTGCACCGTTTGGCCGATCGCCACCCGCGAGGCCAGGGTGGCCGGCACATCCATCAGGGTCCAGAGGGTGGAGTTGTCGACAATGCCGGTGATCGCCTGGCCCTGGCGCACGTAATCGCCGAGCTTCACGGTGTCGAGATCGCCGATCTCCCCGCTGATCGGTGCCGTCACGTACTTGTACCCGAGCGTGGCCGCATCGGCGCGCACGCGATCGCGGCTCTTGATCGCCTCGGTCACGTAGAAGTCGCGGTCGCGGGTGGAGACAGCCCCCTGCTCGTTGAGGAAGATGTAGCGCTCCGCATTGAGGCGGTCCTTGCGGGCCTCCGCCTGACTGGCGTTGAGGGACGCCGATTGCTGCACGTTGTCGAGCACCAGGATGCGTTGGCCGGCCTTCACCCGCTCGCCCTGCTGCACCAGGATCTTCACCACCCGGCCATCGGTTTCCGGCCGCAGCGCCACATCGGTGGTGGAGCTCAGCCGGCTAATCACCTCGATCGAGGGGTTGAACACCGCATCGCCGATGCCTTCCACCTGCACCGCCAGGGGTTGCCGAGCCGGCGGCTGCCCGCTGCAGGCCGCCAGCAGGGCAAGCAAGGGAACGGGCAGCAGGCCGGCTCGCAAGGCTCAAACAGAACGTGGCCGCAAATTACTCGTTTTGCCAAGGCTGCGATCCGCCTGCAGGATCGGTGGATGAGCAACCGTCGGCGACCCGCGTGAGCGATCTGTTCAGCCACCACGGCGAGCAGCTGCGCCAGAGCCTGGCGCCCCTGGCCGACCGTCTCCGCCCCCGCAGCCTCGATGAGTTCGCCGGTCAGGAGGAGATCCTGGGCCCCGGGCGGTTGCTGCGCCGGGCCATCAGCGCCGATCGCGTCGGCAATTTGATCGTGTATGGCCCACCGGGGGTGGGCAAAACCACCCTGGCGCGCATCATTGCGGCCACCACCCGGGCCCACTTCAGCAGCCTCAACGCCGTGCTGGCGGGGGTCAAGGATCTGCGCAGCGAGGTGGAGGCGGCCCAGCGGCGGCTGCAGCAACACGGGCTGCGCACCCTGCTGTTCATCGATGAGGTGCATCGGTTCAACAGCGCCCAACAGGATGCGCTGCTGCCCTGGGTGGAGAACGGCACCGTCACCCTGATCGGGGCCACCACCGAAAACCCGTTCTTCGAGGTGAACAAGGCGCTGGTGAGCCGCTCACGGCTGTTCCGGCTGCAGCCCCTGCAACCGCAGCACCTTCGGCAGCTGCTGCAGCGGGCCCTCGAGGATCCGGAGCGGGGCTATGGCCAACGCTCGGTGCAGATCAGCCCGGAGGCGGCCGATCATTTGGTGGATGTGGCCGGGGGCGATGCCCGCAGCCTGCTCAACGCCCTGGAGCTGGCGGTGGAAACCACCGCCGCCGATGGCGATGGGGTGGTGCGAATCGACCTGGCGATTGCCGAGGATTCGATCCAGCAGCGGGCGGTGCTTTACGACAAGCAGGGCGACGCCCACTTCGACACCATCAGCGCCTTCATCAAGTCGCTCCGGGGCAGCGATCCCGACGCCGCCCTGTTCTGGCTGGCCCGCATGGTGGAGGCCGGCGAAAACCCCCGCTTCATCTTTCGGCGCATGTTGATCGCCGCCGGCGAGGACATCGGCCTCGCCGATCCCCAGGCCATGGTGGTGGTGGAAGCCTGCGCCGCGGCCTTTGAGCGGGTGGGCCTGCCCGAGGGGCTCTATCCCCTGGCCCAGGCGGCCCTGTATCTGGCGGGTGCGGAGAAGAGCAACAGCCTGCTGGGGTTCTTCGATGCCCTCAAAACCGTGAAGGCCACCAGCCGCCAAACGGTGCCGGCCCATCTGCGCGATGCCAACCGCGATGGCAAGGCCTTCGGCGATGGGGTGGGCTACCGCTACCCCCA
>CAWUND010000079.1:0-5756 GCA_963923815.1 uncultured bacterium | reverse complement strand
AAGTACCTCGGTGACCTCTACACCAACACGGTCAATCGTCAGAAACAGGCGGCTGAGGGCTCGAACCCCGGAAGCACCACAGCAGCCACCGGTGGCGGCGCAACCTCTGCGGCAGCCACCAGCACCGCTCCCGCGGCGGGTCCGCGCGATCGCTACACCTACTAAGGGTTCCCTCGCCCTCGGCCTGGCCCTGCTGCTGGGGGGATGCATCAGCGCCCCACCGGAGCCGGGCCAACGGGCCGCCGGCCCCGGCGACTGCCTGCGCAAGGTACAGATCGATCAATTGGAGCTGGCCCTGCAGCGTTGCAACGCCGTGGTGGCGGCCTTGCCGCAGGAGGCGCAAGCCCGCAATGACCGGGCCCTGCTGCACAGCCTGGCCGGCAACAATGCCGCCGCCTGCCGCGACAGCTTCGCCGCCGCGGAGCTGCTGAAACGGCAGCAAACCAGCCGCCCCGACCCGGTGCTGGTGGAGGAGATCAACCTGCGCCGGCGCAGCTGCCAAACGCTGGCCAAGGGCCGCCCGCTCACCACTCCGCCAAAAGCTGCCGCACCATCGCGGGCAACGCCTGCCGCTGCAACGCCGTAGAGCGGCGCTGGAGCAGCAGCTCGATCCGCTCCGCCTTGCTGGCAATCAGACCATCCACCAGCTGATCCGCCAGGCCGAGCTGCAGCCAATGGCTCTGCAGGCTGGCCCCCATGCCGATGCGATGGCAACGGTCTTCCGCCTGCTCCGCATCACCGGGGGTCCAAGGACGCTCCAGCAACACCACGTGCCGCGCCCGATGCAGGGTGAAGCCCAGCCCCCCCGTGCCAAAGGTGCTGATCAACAGCGGCTGATCGCCCCGCTGGAAGCCATCCACCAACCGCTGCCGATCGGCCACGGGCTGCCGGCCGGTGAGCAGCACACCCCCCAGCTGGGCGTGGAGCAGCTCCGCGGCCGCCACGAAGGCGGTGAACAGCACCACGCACTCCCCCTGCCCCAGCAGCTGTTGCACCAACAGCGCCGCCGCCGGCAGCTTGTAATCCGCAGCGATCTGGCGCAGGGCCGTGAACACGGCGAGGGCCTCCGCATCCCGGCGCACCAACCCCGCGGCCGCCCGGCGGCGGTAGTCCTCCACGGTGAGGCTGAGGCGATGGTCAAACCCCTGGGCCTCCTGGGGGCTCAGCTGCACGGGGTGCAGCTGCCGCCGTTTGGGGGGCAGATCGAGGCAGTCCTGCTTGCGGCGGTGCAACAGCAGCGGCCGCGTCAGCCGGCGCAACTCCTCCAGATGCGAGGCCCCCTGGGCCAGCCAGTGGCGTTGCCCGCCCCGCTCACTCCAGTGGCCATGGCAATAGCGCTCCTCAAAGGCGCGCTGGTCGTGGGCGAGGGGATGGCCGATGGCCGCCAACAGCGGAAACAACTGAGCCGGGCGGCCATTCTTCATCGGAGTGCCGGTGAGCAGCCAGGCCACCCGCAGCCGGGGATGGCGGCTCAACCGCAAAAAAGCGCGGGTGCGCTGGCTGCTGATGTTCTGGGCGTAGTGGGCTTCATCCGCGATCAGCACCGTGCCCGCCTCCGGCAGGTCGGTGGGCAACTGGGCCCAACTGAGCAGCTCCAACCGCAACTGCAGGGCAGCGGCCTCCTGCCGCCAGTGGGCATGCAGACCACTCGGGGCCACCACCACGATCCGACAAGCGGCCTCCCGCACCAGCGCCCGGGCCGCCACCAGGGCGGTAAGGGTTTTGCCGAGGCCCATGGCATCGGCGAGCACGGCGCCACGGCGGGCCAGCAGCCAACGCACCGCAGCCCGCTGATGGGCAAACAAGTGGCGCCCATCCGGCAGGGGCTGCTCCAGGTCGGCCGCCGCCACCAACTGGCGATGGGGCGGCAGCGGCGGCAGCGGCTGCTGCAGCCAGGTGAACCATTGGGGCAAGGGCGGCTCGAGGCTGAAGCGCTGGCCAAACTGACGCTGCAAGGGCAGCGCCGCCTCCAGGGGAAAGTCCCAACAGGCCTGGCGGGAACTCCAACGGCCCCGGGGGCGCACCGCCCGCAGCTGCGCCTGGGTCACCGCGTCAAAGGGCAACAGCAACTGGATCGTGCCGGTGTCACCCAGCCGCATCACACAGCGCTGATGCACCGGCGGCCCGTTGGCGCAACAGCGATCAAATTAGCTTGCCGCGGGCAAGATGCAAGTTTTTCCAAACATCTGCCAAAGTGCAGTCTTCGACACATTGACATCCAAGCCGCTGCGGGCAGACTCCCGCCAACCGAGCCGATCGGATGCACGCCAGGGATGCAGTTTTCCTTGAAGATCTGTGCCCCAAACTTCGTGTTCGACGCTGGCGACAATCACTCCACAGCTATACCCACAAAACCTGCATTTACTGCGGTAAGCCATCGGAATCAATCGACCATGTGCTGCCCCAGAGCCGCGGCGGCCTGAGCGTCACCGAAAACTGCGTGCCCGCTTGCCTGGCCTGCAACGGCCACAAGAGCGATGCCGACGCCTTTGAGTGGTACCGCCGTCAGCGCTTCTACGACCCGCGACGGGCCATGGCCATCCGCGCCTGGGTCGACGGCGACCTGAGGCTGGCGATGCGGCTGTTGCAATGGGCCAACCCCCAGCTGCAACCCCACAGCACCCCATCCCGCTCGCCCATTCCCCTGCATGGGGGATGGGCCCAACCCCAGGCGGCCTGAGCGCAGGGCTCAAGCGACCGCCATCACCACACCCGGCAGGCGGCTGCACTGTTGTGGCGCTGGCAGATGTCCGCCTGGGCCTGGGGCTGCTCCGGGGCCAGCAACAGCACCGCCAAAACAGCCACCAGCACCGCCGGAGCCACCAGCTGGCCCGCCCGCAGGCGGGGCAGGCTCACGGGTTGAGCCAAGGCTTGAGGCGAAAGTTGAACCGACAGGGAAGTAGAGAAACAGGAGGCCGTCACGGAACCAGTGCAGCAGTGATACAGGTGTACTCATGACCGCCTGGGCTGTCAACCCCCAATCGCGGGTGCTGGTGATCGGCGGCGGCTACAGCGGTTTGCGCTTCGGCCGCGCGGCCGCTGCCCTGGGGGCCCAGGTGTGGCTCACCCGGCGCAACGCTCACCCCGAAGGGAACCGTGCGGCATCGGACGGGCCGCTGCAGTGGATCCACTACGACAGCGCCACGGCAGAGCCCCCCGCCCCGCCGGCGGGGCTCACCCACGTGCTGGTGACCACCCCACCGGTGAGTGGGGCCAACGGTGATGCCGTGGTTCAACACTGGCTCGAACCCCTGCGCCAGCAGCCCCTGCACTGGCTGGGCTACCTCTCCACCACGGGGGTCTACGGGGACACCGGGGGTGCTTGGGTGAACGAAACCAGCCCCACCAGGCCGGCCCTGGCCCGTAGCCAATCACGGCTGGAGAGCGAACGGCTCTGGCTGGCCAGCGGTTTGCCGGTGCAACGCTTCCGGTTGCCCGCCATCTACGGCCCGGGGCGCTGCCCCTTCGGCCAGCTGCGCCAGGGCACCGCCCGGCTGATCCACAAGCCCGGACAGGTGTTCTGCCGCATCCACGTGGACGACATCGTGGGGGCCCTGCTGCATGCAGCCGCCCTGCCGCCGGCCGAACGGCCCGGGGTGGTCAATGTGAGCGACGACGTGCCATGCCCCTCCAGCGAAACCCTGGGGTATGCGGCCCACCTGCTGGGGTGCAAGCTGCCGCCGGTGCAGCGGTTCGAGGCGGTGGCAGGCAGCATGAGCCCCATGGCCCTGAGCTTCTGGGCCGACAACCGCCGCGTCAGCAACCAGCTGCTCCGCCAGGGGTTGGGCTACCGGTTGCGCTACCCCAGCTACCGCGAGGGCTTTGCCGCCAGCCTGCGGGAGGAGCAAGCCTCAGGTCTTGCGTGATGGAATGGGGCCTGCACCAGGGGCCTCCGGATCCGGCACGAAGGGCACCCCCAGGTCGTGCAGCATCCGGTTCCAGTGCACATCCACCCAGCCGCTCTGCACGCCCTTCACCAGGCCGAAGGCCATGGCCAGCAACAGCACCCAGCGCAGCATTCCCAACCCAGCCAGCCCGGCCCAGGCTAGGGGCACCCGCCTGGCGGTGGCCCTGGGGGATCCGGCCGGCATCGGTGCCGAAGTGGTGCTCAAGGCCCTGCACGGTTGGCCGCGTCACCAACCACAGCCCCTGCTGGTGGGCTGCCGCCGGTGGCTGGAGCAGCAGCATGCGGCGTTGCGCGCCGTGAGCCCGGTGCCCCTGGCGGACCCCGCCCAGCTGGAGCTGCTCGACCTTCCCCTGGCTGACGCCATTCAGCCCGGCCAGGGGGGCGCGGCCAGCGGTGGGGCCAGCTTCCTCTGGCTCACCGCGGCCGCGGAGCAGGTGCAACGGGGGCACTGCCAGGCGCTGGTGACCGCCCCGATCGCCAAGCACGCTTGGCATGCCGCCGGCCACCCCTACCCCGGCCAAACCGAGCGGCTGGCGGAACTGGCGGGGGTGACGGAGGCGGCGATGCTGTTCACGGCCCGCTCCCCCCAGGGGGGCTGGAGGCTCAACACCCTGCTGGCCACCACCCACATCCCTCTGGCGGCGGTGCCGGCTGCGCTCACCCCGGAGCGCATCACCGCCAAGCTCGATCTGCTGCTGGAGTTTTGCCAGCGCTTTCAGCCCCAGCCCCGCCTGGCGGTGGCCGGCCTCAACCCCCATGCGGGAGAAGCCGGGCAATTGGGCCCGGAGGAGCAGGGGTGGTTGAACGGCTGCCTGGAGGCCTGGCGGCAGCGGCACCCCCAGGCGTCCCTGGAGGGCCCCCTGCCGCCGGACACCTGCTGGCTGGGGGCCGCCCGGGCCTGGCGGGGGGAGCCCACCCCCGACGCCGCGGATGGCTACCTGGCGCTGTACCACGACCAGGGGCTGATCCCCGTGAAACTGCTGGCCTTCGACCAGGCGGTGAACACCACCCTGGGGTTGCCGTTCCTGCGCACCTCGCCGGACCACGGCACCGGCTTTGCCATCGCCGGCCGCGGGATTGCCCGGGCCGACAGCATGCGCGCCGCCCTGGAGGCGGCCCTGGAGCTGGCTTAGCCCGGCTTCACCCGCATCAGCACCTGGCCGAATTCCACGGGGGTGCCGTTGTCCACCAGGATTTCCACCACTTCACCACTCACCTCAGACTCGAGCTCGTTCATCAGCTTCATGGCCTCGAGGATGCACACGGTCTGGCCAACGCTGATGCGCCCCCCCAGCTCCACGAAGGCGGGATCCGTGGGGGATGGGGCCCGGTAGAAGGTGGCCACCATCGGCGCCGTGATCTCCACCAGATCGCTGCGCACGGCAGCGGCCGCCGGCGGTGCCGCGGATGGGGCTGCAGCGACGGGAGCCGCCGCCAGCGGTGCCGCGGCCACCGCTGGGGCGGCCTGCATCACCACCTGGGGCTGGCTGGCGGGGAGGTTGCGGCGCAGTTCGAGCCGGAAATCATCCCCCTCGAGCTTGAGCTCCTGGATGTCGCTGTCGCCGAGCAGGGCGATCAGGTCGCGCAGTTGGCTGTGATCGAGTTGCATGGCGATCAGTTCTCGCGGCCGAGGTAGCTATCGGTGCGGGTATCGATCTTGATCTTTTCGCCGATGGAAAGGAAGAGGGGCACCATCACCTGGGCGCCAGTTTCCACAATGGCGGGCTTGGTGCCGCCGGTGGCGGTGTCGCCCTTCACGCCGGGGTCGGTCTGGGTGATTTCCAACACCACGGAGTTGGGCAGTTCCACCTCGAGCGGCTTGCCGTTCCAATACACAACGTTCACCTCC
>CAWUND010000078.1:0-5788 GCA_963923815.1 uncultured bacterium | reverse complement strand
GGTGCTGGTGCTCGAGGACATCGGCGAGGCCCCCTATCGGCTGGATCGCATGCTCACCCACTGGCGGCTGAGCGGGGCGTTGCATCAGCTGGCGGGCCTCGCCTTTGGGCGCTTCAGCGACTGCGACGGGCAGGCCGATGCCGACGGCGACCCCGCGGATGCCGTGACCGTGGAGCAGGTGCTGCGGGAGCGCAGCGCCGATTTGGGCATCCCGGTGTTGGGGGGCCTGGCGGTGGGCCATGGGCCGGGCAACGGCGCCCTTCCCCTGGGCCGGCGGGCCCGGCTGGATGCCACGGGGGGCCAGCTGGAGCTGCTGGAGCCCTAGCGGGCCGCCAGCACCGCCTCGGCGATGGTGATGTCGAAGGGGGTGGTGATCTTGATGTTGGCGGGCGACGACTCCAGCACCTTCACCGGCCAACCGAGCCGCTCATACAAGGAGGCGTCGTCGGTGACGCTCCAGCCCTCCCGGCGGGCCTGGGCATGGGCCTGGCGCAGCTGCTCCACCGCAAAGCCCTGGGGCGTCTGGGCCCCCCACAGCTCGGAGCGATCCGGTGTGGCGGTGATCACGCCAGATGCATCCACCCGTTTGATCGTGTCGGTCACGGGGGCGGCGGCGATCACCGCATCACCGGCCAGCACTGCGGCCGCACAGCGATCGATCAGATCGGGATCCACCAAACAGCGGGCCCCGTCGTGGATCAGCACCGCCTCGGCCTCGGGCGGCAGGGCCGCCAGGCCGTTGCAGACCGAGTCCTGGCGGGTGTCGCCCCCCTGAATCCACTGCACGGGCCGGTCCGGGGCGGCGGCCGCCACCAGGGCTTCGATGTCGTCGCGGTCGATGGCCTGGCCCACGATCCCGATCCAGCGGATGGAGCGGCTGGCGAGGGCAGCATCGAGGGTCCAGGCCAGCACGGCTCGGCCCGCCACCGGCAGCAGCAGCTTGTTGCGGGCAGCACCCATGCGGCGGCCACTGCCGGCGCAGGCGATCAGCAGATGCATGGGGTGGTCGGGGGCGGCACAAACCGGCCTCCATACAATCAGCTGGCGATCCGCCCGCAGGCATGCGCGTTCTGTTGTTGGTTCCGGGCGGCCTGCGTGCCCAGCTGAACACCCTGCCCGCCGCCGCCCGGGTGGCCGAGGCGCTCGATGCCCGTGTGCAGGTGGCTTGCGCCCCCAGCGCCGCAGCCGCCTGGAGCCTGCTGCCGGCGTTTGAAAAGCTGATCCCGTTCGACTTCGACGCCAACCCCTCCCTGGCGGACTGGGCCAACCTGCTGGGCAACGTGCGCGAGCCCGATTTCCAGGCCTGCATCAACCTGGCCAGCGGCCGACAGGTGGATCTGATGCTCTCGATGAGCCACATCCCCAACCGGGTGGCCGCCGGGGGCTTTTCCGCCACCAGCACCGTGACACCGGGCAGCGGCTGGCCCGCCCAGGCCCTGGCCCCCTATCTGAAACCCCTGGGGCTGGAGCTCGATGCCGCCGCCTTCCGGCTCCCCCTGCCCAAGGCGGCCCTGAGCCAGGCCGCCGCCGAGCTGCCCGCCGGCAGCGGCCCCGCGCTGCTGCTGGCCCCCAGCGGTGATGCCAGCGATTGGCCCGCCAGCCGCTGGCAGGCCCTGCCCGCCCAGGTGCGGGCCAAGCTGCCGGACGTGCGCATCGTGGAGGCCCGCCGCGGCGGCAGCCTGCTGGAGCGGGCCGCCCAGCTGGCCAGCTGCGATGTGGTGCTCAGCAGCGATCCAATCAGCTGCGAACTGGCCCTGTTGGCGGGCATGCCGCTGGTGGCCATCGGCGGGCGGCCGGAGCAGCTGCCCAGCCGCCAGGGGGTGCAGGCGGTGGGCAACCCCGCTGACCTCCCCTCCCTCAGCGAGGCGGCGGTGCTCCAGGCCCTCGGCCTGGGATGACCAGGTCGCGGCGCCAGCACCGCGGCCGCAGCGGCCCCAGCCGCCGCCGGGGGGTGCTGGGCTCGCTGCTGCGGCGCCAACCCTGGGCCGGCCCCCTGCTGGCCCTCGGGGCCGTGGTGAATGGCGGTGCCCTGGCCTACCACCTGGTGGAGGGGTGGGACTGGGGCGACAGCTACTGGATGGTGCTGATCACCCTCAGCACCCTGGGGTTCAGCGATGCCCACACGCCGGTGATCCACAACGGCGGTCGGATCGTCACGGCCCTGCTGCTGATGGGCGGCCTGGTGGTGGTTCAGCAAACTGTTCAACAGCTGCTGGAATTAACCAACTCCGGCTATTTCCGGCGCCTGCGCGAGCAGCGCTACCGCCAACAGCTCCAGCGCACGATGAACCAACACGTGATCCTCTGCGGCTACGGCCGCATCGGGCGCGAAATCGCCGAGCAGCTCAGCCGGGAGGGGGTGCCCCTGCTGGTGGTGGAGCTCGACCCCGACCGCATCGGTGAAGCCCAACAACGGGGGCTCACGGTGCTCCAGGCGGACGCCACCCTCGATACAACCCTGGAGGAGGCCGGCATCCACCAGTGCCGCGCCCTGGTGGCGGCCCTGCCCAGCAATGCCGCCAACCTCTATGTGATCCTCAGCGCCCGGGGGCTGGCGCCGCGGGCGCGCCTGATTGCCCGGGCCGACAGCGCCGAGGCCGAGGGCAAGCTGCGGTTGGCGGGGGCCGACCAGGTGGTGAGCCCCTATGTGGCCGGTGGCCGCACCATGGCCGCCACCGCCCTGCGGCCCCTGGCGGTCACCTTCATGGACCTGCTAGCAGGCAGCGACTGCGAAGTGGAGGAGTTCCGCCTGAGTTCCGACCCGTCCCGCCTCGGCAGCCTCCAGGGGGCCAGCCTGGCGGAGCTGCAGCTGGGCCGCCGCAGCGGGGCCCTGGTGCTGGCCATGCGCCGGCCCGACGATGCGGCCGTGGAGGCCCCGCTGATCGCCAACCCCGGTGGTGACGTGCGTCTCGAGCCCGGGCAACTGCTGGTGGTGATGGGCAGCAAGGATCAGCTGCAGGCCTTCGCCGATCTGCTGGGGCCGGCCTTGGAGGGGGTGGAGCTGATGCAGGCCTGAGCCGGAGGGGGGCCAGCACCGCCCCGGCCCTACGCTCGCCCGACCCGTTCCACCCCTTCCCATGGCTGATGCCACCCCCCTCGCCGGTCAGGTCGCCCTGGTGACCGGCGCCAGCCGTGGCATCGGCGCCGCCATCGCCCAGGAGCTGGCGGCCGCCGGCGCCACCGTGGTGGTGAATTACGCCAGCTCACCGGCCGCCGCCGAGGCGGTGGTGGCCCAAATCGGCGCCGCCGGCGGCAAGGCCTGGGCCCACCAGGCCAACGTGGCCGATGAGGAGCAGGTGGAGGGGCTGATCAAAACGGTGCTGGAGCGCGAAGGCCGGCTGGATGTGCTGGTGAACAACGCCGGCATCACCCGCGATGGCCTGCTGATGCGCATGAAGAGCGCCGACTGGCAGAGCGTGATCGACCTCAACCTCACCGGCGTGTTCCTCTGCACCCGGGCCGTGAGCCGCTCGATGCTCAAGGCCCGCAGCGGCCGCATCATCAACATCACCTCGGTGGTGGGGCTGATGGGCAACCCGGGGCAGGCCAACTACAGCGCCGCCAAGGCGGGGGTGATCGGCCTCACCCGCAGCAGCGCCGCCGAATTTGCCAGCCGCGGCGTCACCGTGAACGCGGTGGCCCCGGGCTTCATCGAGAGCGACATGACCGCCGAGCTCGACAAAGAGCCGATCCTCAAGGCCATCCCCATGGGGCGCATGGGGCAACCCAGCGAGGTGGCCGCTGCGGTGCGCTTCCTGGCGGCCGACCCCGCCGCCGCCTACATGACCGGCCAGGTGCTGCAGGTGGATGGCGGCATGGTGATGCGCTAGGGCTGCACCGGCTGGGTGAGCTCCTCCCGCAGGCGGCGGATGCGCTGCAGCAGCCGCAGGCGGCGGCTGCGGGCCGTCACCGTGAGAAACACCCGCAGCGGCACATAGATCAGGGCCATGCCCAGCCCCAGGCCGGCCACCACAAGAAACGCCATCACGTTGCTGCCGGCGGTGGGGTCCGCCAGCACATCCCCCAGCTGACCCGTCAGGGCCCCGTTGATCCCATCCGCCAGGGCGTCGCTGAAGCTGTCCTCCATGGGGCGAACCCTATCGAGCCCTCGGCAGCGCTGCAGCGGCACCGGCAGGGATCATTCGGCTTTCCCCACCAGCCAACGGCACCGCCGCCATGGGAGCCTGTGGCCATCTGCACCTGATCAGCCCCTGCGATGGCCAAGCTGCTCTCCTTCTCCGATGCCTCCCGCGCCTCCCTGGAGCGCGGCGTCAACGCCCTGGCCGATGCGGTCAAGGTGACCATCGGCCCCAAGGGCCGCAACGTGGTGCTGGAGAAGAAGTTCGGTGCCCCCGATGTGGTCAACGACGGCGTGACCATCGCCAAGGAGATCGAACTGGAGGATCCGTTCGAAAACCTCGGCGCCAAGCTGCTGCTGCAGGTGGCCACCAAAACCAAGGACAAAGCCGGTGACGGCACCACCACCGCCACGGTGCTCGCCCAGGCCATGACCCGCGAAGGCCTGCGCAACGTGGCCGCCGGCGCCAGCCCGGTGAACCTGCGCCGCGGCATGGACCTGGCGGTGGCCCAGGTGGTGCGCGGCATCGAAGCCCGTGCCACCGCCGTGGCGGGCGATGCCATCCGCCAGGTGGCCACCGTGAGCTCCGGTGGCGACGAGGAGGTGGGCCGCATGATCAGCGAAGCCATGGGCACGGTGAGCGTCGACGGCGTGATCACCGTGGAGGAGAGCAAGAGCCTGGCCACCGAGCTGGAGATCACCGAAGGCATGGCCTTCGACCGCGGCTACAGCTCCCCCTATTTCGTGACCGACAACGATCGCCGCGTCTGCGAATTCGACAACGCCCTGCTGCTGATCACCGACCGCAAGGTGAGCGCCATCAACGACCTGGTGCCGGTGCTGGAGGCGGTGTCGCGCGCCGGCAAGCCCCTGGTGATCCTGGCGGAAGAGGTGGACGGCGAAGCCCTCGCCACCCTGGTGGTGAACAAGAACCGCGGCGTGCTGCAGGTGGCGGCCGTGCGCGCCCCGGGCTTCGGCGAGCGCCGCAAGGCCATGCTCCAGGACATCGCCATCCTCACCGGCGCCACCCTGGTGAGCGAGGACCGGGCCATGACCCTCGACAAGGTGAGCCTCGACGACCTCGGCAGCGTGCGCCGGATCACCATCAGCAAGGACGACACCACGATCGTGGCCACCGGTGAGCACCAGGCCGCCGTGGCCGACCGCATCGCCGCCATCAAGCGTGAGCTCGACAACACCGAATCGGAGTACGACCGCGAAAAACTGAGCGAGCGGGTGGCCAAGCTGGCCGGCGGCGTGGCCGTGATCAAGGTGGGCGCCCCCACCGAAACCGAACTGCGCAACCGCAAACTGCGCATCGAAGACGCCCTCAACGCCACCCGGGCCGCCGTGGAGGAGGGCATCGTGGCCGGGGGTGGCTCCACCCTGCTGCAACTGGCGGGCGAGCTCGACAGCCTGGCCGCAGGCCTGAGCGGCGATGAGCGCACCGGCGTGTCAATCGTGCAACGCGCCCTGGCCGAACCCCTGCACCAGATCGCCAGCAACGCCGGTTTTGACGGCACCGTGGTGGCCGATGAGGTGCGCCGCAGCGGCCAGGGCTTCAACGCCGCCACCGGCCGCTACGAAGACCTGCTGGCCGCGGGCATCCTCGATGCCGCCAAGGTGGTGCGTCTGGCCCTGCAGGATGCGGTGTCGATCGCATCGCTGCTGCTCACCACCGAAGCGGTGATCGCCGACAAGCCGGAGCCC
>CAWUND010000077.1:0-5821 GCA_963923815.1 uncultured bacterium | reverse complement strand
GCAGCCTGCTGGAGGGGTTGGAGTTTGACCGCATCGCCGGCATCCCCTACGGATCACTGCCCACGGCCACGGGGCTGTCGCTGGCGTTGCACAAACCGCTGATCTATCCCCGCAAGGAGGTGAAGGCCCACGGGGCGAGGCGCCTGATCGAAGGCGACTTCAACGAGGGCGATCGGGTGGTGGTGGTGGACGACATCCTGATCACCGGCGGCAGCGTGCTGGAGGGCATCAGCAAGTTGGAAAGCTCCGGGCTCGTGGTGCACGACGTGGTGGTGTTCATCGACCACGGGGGCCAGCGGGACCGCCGCGCCCGCGAGCGGCTGCAGGCCGCCGGCTACCGGGTGCATGCGGTGCTCGACATCGAACGCATCACCCGCACGCTGCTGGCGGCCGGGCGACTCACGGCCGAGCAGGCGGCGGTGCTGGCATGACGGCCCCAGTGCGCCCCCTGCGGCTCGCGGCACCGCTCAGCCTGGCGCTGGCCCTCAGCGTGGTGGGCTGTGGGGGCCCTCAGCGCAGCGGCGCTCCAGCCCAGGCGCCAACCAGCGCCCCAGCGCCCGCCCGCAGCCCCAGCCCCCCGGAGGCGGAGGCCACGCGGCAGCTGCAGGCGGCGTTGCTCGGGGCCGACGACCAGTTCAACCGCGGCGAAAACGACCTGGCCTGCGGCCAGGTGCAACGGGCCCAGCGGCTGGTGGAGCAACGGTCGGATCGCGCCACCCCAAGCCAACGGGAGCAGCTGCTGCGATTCCAGCGGGCCTGCAGCACACTTTGACGATGGGTCTTGCTGTGTGACACCTGACCACCAACTGGCCCCAATCCGGCCTGTGGATCACCGTTGTCGCATAACTTGAAGCCGTTGGCCTGCAAGCCAGGAGCTTCATGAGCGAAACCCAGGGTCTCACCATCGGTGAGCTGGAGTCGAAGTATTTCCTGTATCGCAAGGCCCTCAAACAGCTGCTGCTGGAAGGCCGTCCGGTGGCAAGGATCGAAAAAACTCTGGCCTGGAGCCGTCTGACCACGCTGCACAACTGTCTGCCGCG
This sequence comes from uncultured bacterium, assembly GCA_963923815.1. GTDB lineage: Bacteria > Cyanobacteriota > Cyanobacteriia > PCC-6307 > Cyanobiaceae > Vulcanococcus. Next base: position 4,781 of record CAWUND010000077.1, on the reverse strand, counting down.
TCAGTACAAATCCCCCGACCACATCCGCCATCAACTGCTGCGGGAAATCGAGCAGCAGCAGGCTGAACAGGCGTGAACGCCGTTGACGCGGCGCGCCTGATGCGTGTGGCGGAAGCCTTCCACGGGGAGGGCTGCGTCAATGCCATCGATCCCCTGGGCAGCGGCAACGTCAACGACACCTTCCTGGTGAACAGCAGCGCCGGCTTGAGCGTGCTGCAGCGCATCAACACCGCCGTGTTTCAACGGCCGGAGCTGGTGATGCACAACCTGCATCAGCTCTCGCAGCACATGCAGCGCAAGCTGCAGCAGGGGCATCCGGCCCTGGGCTCGAGGCGCTGGGAACACCCCCAGCTGATCTGCACCCACCAGGGCGACCAAACCTGGCACTGCTGTGAAGCCGGGGGCTTCTGGCGCAGCCTCAGCTTCATCCCCCAGGCCGACACCGTCGACGTGATCGCGGGGGTGCAGCAGGCCAGGGAGCTGGGCAGCGGCCTGGGGTTGTTCCACACCCTGATCAGCGACCTGCCGGTGGACACCCTGGCCGATCCGCTCGAGGGCTTCCACATCACGCCCCACTACCTGGAGGCCTACCACCGGGCCCTGGCCAGCACGGATCACCCCTCGGGGGAGGCCGAACGCTTCTGCATGGCCTTCATCCACGGGCGGGAAGCCCTGGTGCCGCTTCTGGAGGACGCCAAACACCGCGGCGACCTGCCACTGCGCCCCATCCACGGCGACCCCAAGATCAACAACGTGATGCTGGATCGCAGCAGCGGCAAGGCCGTGGCCCTGATCGATCTGGACACCGTCAAACCCGGCCTGGTGCACTACGACATCGGCGACTGCCTGCGCTCCTGCTGCAACCCCCTGGGGGAGGAAACCACCGACCTCTCCGGCGTGCTGTTCGACCTGCCGCTGGCGGAGGCCATCCTGGAGGGCTACCTGGCGGAGGCGGGGTCGCTGCTCACGGCCCAGGAGGTGGCCCTGCTGCCGGATGCGGCGCGGCTGATCAGCTTTGAGCTGGGGCTGCGGTTCTTCACCGACCACCTCAACGGCAACGTGTACTTCAAGGCACGGCATCCGGAGCACAACCTGCAGCGGGCCCTGGTGCAATTCCGGCTCACCGCCAGCATCGAGGCCCAAATGGCGCCCCTGCGGAGCCTGGTGCAGCGGCTGGCGGCCTGTTCAGCCCCCTGATGGCCGAGCTGCGGCCCTTCGCCCCCGGCCCTGGTGTCGACCCCTTTGCGCTCGACGCGCAGGTGCAGTGGGGGGCGGAGGGGTTGACGCTCGCGTATCAGCTCACGGGGCCCCTGGAGCAGCTGGTGCTGGAGCCCGCCCAGCGGCAGCCCCAGCGGCGCGATGGGCTCTGGCAGAGCACCTGTTTTGAAGCCTTCATCGGCCTGCAGGGCGATTCTGGTTACTGGGAGCTCAACCTCAGCAGCGGCGGCGATTGGAACCTCTACCGCTTTGAGGGCTACCGCAGCGGCGGCCGGGAGGAGCCAAGGATCCGGGCGCTGCCAACCACCCAACGGCGCGGGGCCGATCGGCTCGATCTGACGCTGCACGTGCCCTGCCGGCCCTGGATGGCAACCGCTGATCCCCACCTGGAGCTGTCGCTCACCACGGTGCTGGAGCATCGGCAGATGGGTTGCCAATACTGGGCTCTGCGCCACTGCGGCCAGGAGCCCGATTTTCATCTGCGCTCCAGCTTCATTGCCATTGAAGCGCTGCAATGAGGGCCGGCTTGGAGCCAACATCCCGGCCAGATCAGCCGCAAAGGTGAAGCAAACCTGCTGTTTGACGAATCCAGGACTCAAAAACGTAGCCTGCACTACAAATCCGGTCGGTTCTGTTGCACGTCACACACTGCGGGGATGAGCACCTGATCAGCCTCTCCAGCGATGAGGCTGGTGCGCTGGTGGATGCCTGCGCCCTGCTGCTGCTGGCCGCCCAGACCACCCAGGGGTGCGAACTGAAGCCCGAGATGGCCGTGGTGCTGCGCACGGTGTTTGAGCAATTCAGCGGCCACACCGTCGAATGATGGCCACCTAGACAGGGGGCATGCACGCCCTCTCCCTGCCCACCTGGTGGATCCACGTGGCCTCCGTTCTGGAATGGGGGCTGGCCATGCTCGCGATCCAGCGCTGGGGGCAACAGCGCGGTGAACCGGAGTGGACCTGGCTGGCCCTGGCCATGGCCCCGGCCCTGGTGAGCGCCATGGCGGCCTGCACCTGGCATCTGTTTGACAACGCCGAAGCCCTCAACGGGTTGGTGGTGCTGCAGGCGGGCTGCACCCTGATGGGCAATGCCACCCTGGCGCTGGCGGCCTGGAACCTCAACCGCCGCGCGGGGGCCTGAAGCCATGAGCGCCGCGTCGTTGCTGGACAGCCTGGCCCAGGTGGACCCAGCCCCCCTGTTCGCCCTCTCCCTGCTGCCCTACCTGCTGTTCCTCTGGTGGAGCTGGCGCAGTGGGCGCATGCCACGCCAGGCCCTATGGGGCTTTGGCCTCACGCTGCTGTTTGTGCTGGTGACGATCGCCGCCGCCCTGGTGGCCGAAGGGGTGTACGGGCGGCAGCTGGCGGATGTGGATCCCCTGCACGGCGGTGCCGAAGCGTTCCTCACCCTCAGCAACCTGTTGGTGTTGCTCGGGTTCCGCCGGGCCGCCGCCACCACCGGGGCGGTGAACAAGTCTTAAGCGCCCCAGGCCGCAGGCCCATCCCCCTCGGAAGATGAGCTGTCGCTTGAGATTTCGATGCTCGCTCCCCTGCTGGCCATCGCCCCCGCTTCCGTTGCCTGGTCCCCCAAGGTGGGTCTGGTGATGATCGTTGCCAATGTGATCGCCATCGGCATCGGCAAAGCCACCATCAAGCACCCCAACGAAGGCGCCCAGCTGCCCAACCCCACCATGTTCGGCGGCATGAGCCACGCTGCCCTGCTGGCCACCACCTCCTTTGGCCACATCCTCGGCATGGGCGCGATCCTGGGTCTGGCCGCCCGCGGCGTGGTCTGAACCGGCCGGCGCTCAGCGCCAGCCCAAGGCATAGGGCAACGCCCTGAGGCCGTACCGCTCAAAGCGGTAGTCGAACAGCAGCGCCGATAGGTCTTCGGCGCTGCAGCGCTCCAGGCCGCCCAAGAGGCGGCCGAGGCGCTGATCCGCCGCCGCGTTGCGCAACCCCAACCAGGTGCGTTGGGCCAGTCGACCGCTCAGGCTCCAACGCCATCCCAGCTCGCGGCGCAGCATCGCGGGGTAGTGGCGCAAGCCCGCGTGGTCGCCCTGCAGGGCCCGCAGCAACAGGGGGGCGAGCACCGCGCTGCTGCTGAGGGCATGGCGGATGCCCTCGCCCCCCAGCAGGTTGGCGGTGCTCACCGCATCCCCCAAGCCCAGCACCGGCCCCCGCTGATGGGGCTCCCGCCGGCGGATGCTGCTGCGCACCAAGCCGCCATGGCGATCGAGCACCGTGGCCCCCTGCAACCCGAGGCGCTGTTGCAGCTGCTGCATCAGGCCCTGGAGCGGGGGCTGGGGATGGCCGGCATCCAGCAAACGGCAGACCCCCAGCTTGAGCACCCCCGGCCCCATCGGGAACACCCAGCCGTAGCCCTGGGGCACCCAATCGCTGCCGAGCATGAAGCTCAGCTGCTCCGCCCAGCGGCGCCAACGGGGGAGGTCGAGCTGCAGCAGCCACTCCACCCCCACGCCGCTCACCAGGGGGTGCCGCTCCGGGGCCGGATCGCCCAGCAGCGCCCGTTGCTGTCCGGTGGCATCCACCACCCAGCGGGGGTGCAACAGCTGCCGTTGCCCGGCGGGGCCCCGCAGCTGCACCTGGGCACCCGTGCCGCTCGGCTGCCAGGCCTCCGCACTCCAGCCCAAGCGCAGCTGGGCACCGGCGCTGGTGGCCCGCTCCGCCAGCCACAGGCGGAGCTGGGCAAAATCCAGCACGGCCCCGAGGGTGTGGGGGGCCTGCCAGTGGCGCCGTTGCCCGCCGGGCCCCAGCAACTGCCAGCCCCGCCAGCGCGACGCGATCACCGAAGCGGGCAGGCCGTGCTGCTCCACCGCCCGCCAGGGCAAGGCGGCACTGCTGAAGGCCGCCTGGCGCAGATCCGCCAACCGGTCGATCAGCAGCACGTCGACGCCGTCACGGGCCAACCGCCATGCCAAATCGGCACCGGAGGGCCCGGCACCGACGATCAACACCTCGGGATCAGACACCCACCGGTTGGCGGCGCAGGCTGGTGAAACGCTGCAGGATGCTGTCGGCCATCTGGGCGGGGGTGAGCCCCAGGGCCTGCTTGCTCTGGTCGGGGCTGGCGTGGTCGACGAGCAGGTCGGGGATGCCGATGCGGTGCACCGGCACGAGCACGTCGTGGTCGTTGAGGGTTTCCACCACGGCGGCACCAAAGCCGCCGGCGAGGCAGCCCTCCTCCATGGTCACCACCCGGCCGATGCGGCGGGCCATGGGCAGGATCAGGGCCTCATCCAGGGGCCGCAGGAAGCGGGCGTTGATCACCGCGGCGCGGACCCCCTGCTCCTGCAGCAATCCGGCGGTGGCCATGGCGGGCGCCACCATGGCGCCATAGGCCACGATCAACAGGTCGTCGCCATCGGCCAACAGTTCACCGCGGCCGATCTCCAGGGGTTGCCACCCCTCCTCCACCAGGGGAGCACCCTCCCCTTCACCGCGGGGGATGCGCAGGGCCGTGGGGCCGTTGTGCTGGAGGCAGGTGATCAACATGCGCTGCAGTTCGGCCTCATCCTTGGGGGCCATCACCGTGAAATTGGGCAC
>CAWUND010000076.1:0-5894 GCA_963923815.1 uncultured bacterium | reverse complement strand
GCGATCTCCAGGGCGGCTTGGGCGTTCTGCTCCACCAGCAGGATCGTGAGCCCGTCGCGGTGCAGCCGGCTGAGGGCCCCCATCACCTCGGCCACCAGCTTGGGCGCCAGCCCCAGGCTTGGTTCATCCAGCATCAGCAGGGTGGGCTGCGCCATCAAGGCGCGGGCGATGGCCAGCATCTGTTGCTCACCACCGGAGAGGGAGCCCGCCGCCTGAGTGCGCCGTTCCGCCAGCCGGGGGAAGAGGCCATAGCAACGGTCGAGGTCGCGGCGGATGCCCTGGCGGTCGCGCCGCAGCCACGCCCCCAGTTCGAGGTTGTCGGCCACGGTTTGGCGGGCGAGCACCCGCCGGCCCTCCGGGCAGTGGGCAATGCCCAGTTTCACCGTGCGCTCGGTGCGCAGGCCATTGATCACCCCGCCGTTCCAGAGCAGGCGGCCGGCGGCGGCCGGCACCAATTGCGAGATCGCCCTCAGGGTGGTGCTCTTGCCGGCGCCATTGGAGCCCAGCAGGGTCACCAGCTCGCCCTGCTGCACCGTGAGGTTGAGGTGGCGCAAGGCGGTCACCCCGCCATAGCGAACACTGAGGTCGTCGAGTTCCAGCAGCGGTGTGGTCATGGCTGGCCCCCCAGGTAAGCCTCGATCACCGCGGGGTCGTTGCGCACCGCATCCGGGGTGCCCAGCGCGATGCGCCGCCCGAAGTTGAGCACCGCCAGCCGATCGCACAACCCCAGCATCAGCGGCACGTGGTGCTCAATGATCAGCACCGTGAGGGCAAACCGCTCCCGCAGGTTGCGGATCAGGTGGCGCAACTCCTCCTTTTCGGTGGGGTTCATGCCGGCGGCGGGTTCATCCAGCAGCAGCAGTTGCGGCGCCGTGCCGAGGGCCCGGGCCATCTCCAGGCGCCGCCGGTCGCCGTAGGAGAGGCCAGCGGCCTGCTGATCCCCCAGGTGGCCAATCTCCAGCAGCTCGAGGAGCTCCTGGGCCCGCTCCAGCAACTGGCGGTGATGGCGTCGGGCCCGTGGGGTGCCCAGCAGCGCATCCGGCCAGGGGAGCCGGTCCTGGCGGTGCAGCCCCACCAGCACGTTGTCGCGGCAACTCAGCGATTGGAACAGCCTCAGGTTTTGGAAGGTGCGGGCAATGCCCAGTCGCGCAATGCGGTTGGGATCGAGGCCCTGGATGGCACCGCCGCGCCACAGCACCTCGCCACTGCTGGCGGGGGTGACGCCGGAGATGAGGTTGAACAGGGTGGTTTTGCCGGCTCCGTTGGGGCCCAGCAGACCGAAAATTTCCCCGGTCTGCACCTCCAGATCCACGGCCTCGAGGGCCTGCAGTCCGCCAAAGCGCACCCCCAGGTTGCGGGTCTGCAGCAGCGGTGCCGCGGAGCTGCTCATGGCGTGGTTGCCCTCTGCAGCAGGCGCCTCAGCTGGCGCAATCGTTCGGGGGTGATCAGCCCCTGGGGCAGCAGCAACGGTCCCACAAGGATCACCAGGCCGAACACAATCAGGCGCAGGTCGCCGATGGGGCGCAGCAGCTCCGGCAGGGCGGTGAGGCTGAGCCCGCCCAGCACCGGGCCGGCCCAGGTGCGGGAGCCGCCGAACACCACGAAGGCCAGGGTGGTGATGCTGGCGTCGAAGTTGCCGAGCCGGGCGTTCCAGGAGTTGAGGAAGTGGGCGCTGATCACCCCGGTGATCGCCGCCACCACGGCGCTGAGCACGAAGGCGATCAACTTGGTGCGGTCGGTGTCGATGCCTTGGCAGGCGGCGGCCAGTTCGTCGTCGCGGATGGCCTCCATGGCCCGCCCCAGCCGTTGGCGCTCGAGCCGATCACACAGCCAGCACACCAGGGCCAGGGCCATCAACGTGAACAGGGCGTAGCCCTCTGGCGCCAGAAATGGCTGGGGGATGCCGAAGATGCCCACGGCCCCCCCGAGCGACTCCTGGTTGAGGGTGGTGACCCGCAGAATCTCCACCAGGGCGATGGTGGCAATGGCCAGGTAAACCCCCCGCAACCGCAGCACCAGCCGGCCGATGCCCACCGCCAGCCCGCCGGCCAAGGCAGCCGCCAGCGCCATCTCCAGCAACACCGAACCGAGGGGGTAGACGGGCTCGGATCCCCCCAGGGCGGGCACCCGTGTGGAGAGCAGCGCCGCCAGGGTGCCACCGATGGCATAAAAGCCCGGAGTGGCCAGCGACAGCTGCCCGCAGCGCAGGGGCAGGTACACCGAGAGGCCCAACAGGGCACCGATCAGCATCTGTTGCAGCAGGCTGGCGTCGATCAGCAGGGTGTCCATCGCGGCCTCCCCCTCACACCTTGCTGGGCAGCACGCGGCCCAGCAGCCCCTGGGGCCGCACCAGCAGCACCACAAACAGGAAGCCGTAGGCCACCACATCGCGATAGCCAGAGAGATCGGCGGGCACGCAGGCTTCAGCCAGGCCGATGATCAGGCCTCCGAGCACCGCGCCGGGCACGCTGCCGAGGCCCCCGAGCACCAGCACCCCCAGCCCCTTGAGGCCGTAGCCGATGCCGAAATAGGGCCCGGCGATGCTCACGCTCAGCCCCACCAGGCCGCCGGCGATCCCCGCCAGAAAGCCGCTGAGGCCGAAGGCGATCTGAATCATGCGATCGCTGGGGATGCCCAGCAGCCGGGCTGTGGTGGGGTCTTCCGACACCGCCCGCAGGCCCTTGCCGCTGCGCGTGCCGTCGATCCAGAGGGTGAGCAGGCTGAGCAGCACGGCGGCCACCACCAGCAGCAACAGCTGCACCGTGCGCACCTGGGCTCCGCCGATGCGCACCGCCGCCGGCAGCCCCGCCAGGGCACCGGTGGGGATGGCATAGCTCTCGGCGCCCACCAGCAGCTGGATCAGGTTCACCAGCACCACGCCGGCCCCCAGGCTGGTGATCAGGGCCAGCAGGGGATCGGCGTTGCGCTGGCGTAAGGGCGCGAAGGCCGTGCGCTCGATCAACAGCGCCACCGCCGCCGCCCCAAGCCCCGCCAGCGGCAGCGCCAACCAAAAGGGCAGGGCGAAGGGCAGCTGCAGCCCCGCCAGCAGGCCATTGGCCCCGGCTGCGCCGCCGATCAGGAAATAGGTGAAGTAGGCCCCGAGGGTGAACACGGCCCCATGGGCGAAGTTGATCACCCCCAGCACGGAGAACACCAGGGTGTAGCCGAGGGCGAACAGGGCGTAGACGGCGCCGGTGGAGAGCCCGTTCAACAGCAGTTGGGTGAGGTCGCTCATGGCTTAGGGCAGCAGCACGAAGCGGCCACTGCGGCCATCGGCGGCCATGCTCACCCGCGCCACGCTGAAATCCCGTTGCAGCACCTCCCCCTCCGGGGAGAAGCGCAGCTCCCCGAGGGGGGTTTGGTAGGTGCCCGCCAGCAGGGTCTTGAGCAGCCGTTGGCGCAGCTCCGGCAGCGGCAGGCTGCTGAGCGTGGTGCCCTTGGGCAGGCTGCCCTTGAGGCTGGCCAGGGCTTCGTGCACCACCTGGTACGCCGAGTAGGCCTGGGCCGTCACCTGGGGGGGCACCGCATCGGCGGCGCGGCCGCGGCGGAACAGCGCCAGCAGGTTGCGGTTGCTGGCGTTGGCCAGGCTCGGGTTGTAGGCCTGGGTGATCATCAGCCCGTCGCAGTGGCGTTGGCACACCGGGTAGATGTTCGGGGTGTTGAGGCCATTGCCGGCCACGATCGGCCCCGTGTAGCCGAGTTCGCGCAGTTGGCGCACCAGGTTGCCGCCATCGGACACCAACGCCGAAATCACCACCAGTTGGGGGCGGCTGCGCAGCACGTTGGTGATCGGGATTTGGAAGTCGGTGTCGTGCACCGAGGTGCGTTGCACGGCCACCAGCTCCAATCCCTTGGAGCGGATCGCCCTCTGGAAGATGCGGGTCTCCGAGGTGCAGAAGACATCGTCCTGGGCGAAAAACACCGCCACCCGGCGAATGCCGGGGTTGAGCTGCACCGCCTTGGCCAGGGAGCGCGGGGCCACCACCGTCACCGGTGAGGCCACCCGGGCCACGAATGGGCCGATTTGGGGAATGCCTTCGGCGGTGGTGGAGACGCCAATCACCGGAATGCCGGCCCGGTCGGCCATGGGCATCACGGCAAACCCCTGTTGGGAGAGCGATGGGCCCAGGATCGCCACCGGTTTGGCGTTGATCAGGCGGCGGAAGGCCACGGTGGCCCCGGCCTCATCACTGCCGGTGTCCTCCAGCTGCAGCTCCAGCCCTGGGGCCTGTTTGGCGAACTGTTGGCGGGCCAAGTCGAGTCCGGTGCGGGCGTCCTGCCCAAGGAGCCCGGCGTTGCCGGTGAGGGCGATGCCCGCCCCCAGTCGCAATTGATCACCCCGTTGGCTGCTGCAGCTGGCGAGGGATCCGCCCAGGGCCAGCAGCGCCAGGGCCAGGGGAAGGGTGCGTCGGCGACGCGGGCTGACAACGGGAGCCATCGATCAGGGCAGCAGGGCGAAGCGGCCGCTGCGGCCGTCGGGATTCATGCGCACCTGGGCCACAAAGAAGTTGCGTTGCACCACCTCGCCATCGGGGGTGAAGTGGATCTCACCGAGGGGAGTCTGGTAGGTGCCGCTCAAGATGGCATCCATCAGGCCCTTGCGGGCTTCGGCCACCGTGAGCCCCTTGAGGGGGCGCTGGGCGTTGAGGCGTTGGAGGGCATCCCCGATCACCTGCAGCGCCGTGTAGGCCTGGGCGGTGAGCTGGGGTGGGATCGCCGGGCCGCGGCCGCTGCGGGCCTGGTGGGCGGCGAAGGCCCGCACGAAGGCGCGGTTGGCGGGGGTGTCCAGCTCGGGGCTGTAGGCCTGGGCAATTAGCAGGCCGTCGCAATACCGCTGGCAGATGGGATAGATGTTCGGCGTGTTCATGCCGTTGCCCACCACGATCGTGCCCCGGTAGCCCAGTTCCCGCAGTTGCCGCACCAGGTTGCCGCCATCCACCGCCTGCAGGCTCAGCACGATCAGATCCGGCTTGAGGGCGAGCGTGGCGCTGATCTGGTTTTGGAAGTCGTTGTCGGCCAATTGGGTGCGCTGCACCGTCACGGGCCTGAGCCCCTTGGCGTTCAACGCCTTCTGAAAAATGGTGGTTTCGGCGGTGCTGTAGGCGTCGTCCTGGGCGTAAAACACCGCCGCCCGGCGGATCGAGGGCTGCAGCTGCAGCGCCTTGGCAATCGACAGCGGTGCGATCACCGAGCTCTGGGCGGAGACGCGGCTGATGAAGTGGCCGATCTGGGGGATGCCCGTGGCGGTGTTGGAGGGGGCCACCACGGGCATGCCGCGCCGCTGGGCGATCGGGTCGGCGGCGAAGGCCTGCTGGGAGAGGGTGGGGCCGATCACCGCCAGCATGCCGCGGTTGATCTGCAGGGTCATGGCGGCGTTGGCCCCGGGGTCATCGCTGCCGCTGTCTTCGATGGCGAGCCGCAGGGGTGTGCCGCCGATTCCGCCATTGCCGTTGCCGTTGAGCTGGGCCAGGGCCAGGTTGAGGCCCACCCGTTGATCCTGGCCGTAGACGTTGGCATTGCCGGTGAGGGCCAGCACCGCCCCCACGGGCACGCCACCCTGCAGGCTCACCGGCCGCTGGGCTACTGGGTCGCTACCGCCGCACCCGCCCAATCCGGCCACGACCCCCAAGCCGAGGCAGGAGAGCCCCAGCCGGGCGGCGAACCTGGCGATCGATGGCATTCGGCCGGACACGGCCTTGGGCTCAGGCCACCGCCGCGAAGCACTCGCGGAAGGCGGCGATGGTGGCGTCGATGTCCTCGTCGGTGTGGGCCAGGGAGGTGAAGCCAGCCTCGAAGGCGCTGGGGGCGAGGTAGATGCCGCGCTCGAGCATGGCGCGGTGCAGCTTGCCGAAGCGGGCGGTGTCGGCCGCCTTGGCCTCCTCGAAGTTGCGCAC
>CAWUND010000075.1:0-5929 GCA_963923815.1 uncultured bacterium | reverse complement strand
TGTAGTGCAAACACCCGTACCATCGGGGCCACCGCCCAAAGCCCCCGATGTCGCACACCCGTCGTGATGGCCGCAGCGCTGATCAGCTGCGCCCCACCCGGTTCAGCTGGGATCCGATGGGCTTTGCCCTCAGCTCCGTCACGGTGCACACCGGCCGCACCGCCGTGCTCTGCAGCGTTTGCTTCGAGGAGGGGGTGCCCAAATGGCGGCAGGGCTCAGGCCGTGGCTGGCTCAGCGCGGACTACCGCCTGCTGCCCGCCAGCACCCCCACCCGTCAGCCCCGGGAACTGCTCAAACTCTCCGGCCGCACCCAGGAAATCCAGCGGCTGATCGCCCGCAGCCTGCGGGCCTGCCTGGATCTCGAGGCCCTGGGGGAACGCAGCCTGCAGATCGACTGCGATGTGCTCCAAGCCGATGCCGGCACCCGCACCGCCGCCATCAGCGGCAGCTGGGTGGCCCTGGCCCTGGCCCTGCGGCGACTGGAGGCGCAGGGGGTGCTCGACCGCTCGCCCCTGCGGCAGCAGGTGGCCGCCGTGTCGGTGGGGCTGGTGGAGGGTCGGGCGCTGCTGGATCTCGACTACAGCGAAGACAGCCGCGCCGATGTGGACCTCAACGTGGTGATGGACGGCCAATCCCACCTGCTGGAGATCCAGGGCACAGCGGAAGGGGCACCCTTCTCCAGGGCCCAGCTGGGGGAGCTGCTGGATCTGGCCGAACTGGGGCTGCAGCAGCTGCAGGCCAGCCAGCGCCTGGCCCTTGAAGAAGCCCCGAATTAGTGTCAACGAATACAAGGCCCCCCTGGACTGATCCGTAGGGTCCGCCCACCCTTGCACCGCCGTCATGGTCGGCGCCACGCGCGGCTTCACCCGCTATTCCGCCAGCCCCACCACGGGGGCTGGTTTGGCCACGGCCACTGCGGGACAGCCCTCCGCCAGCCCCACCCTGCTGGATGTGATCCGCGGGCTCAGCGGCAGCACCCTGGAGACGGTGGAGCGGGGCAAAACCATCTTTTTCCCCGGCGATCCCGCCGAAAAGGTGTATCTGCTGCGCCGCGGTGCCGTGCGGTTGTCGCGGGTGTACGAATCGGGTGAAGAAATCACCGTGGCCCTGCTGCGGGAGAACAGCCTGTTTGGGGTGCTGTCGCTGCTCACGGGCCAGCGCAGTGACCGCTTCTATCACGCCATCGCCTTCACCCGGGTGGAGATGGTGACGGCGCCGGCGGCATCGGTGCGCAAGGCCATCGAGCAGGACGCCAGCGTGGGGCTGCTGATGCTGCAGGGCCTCTCCTCCCGCATCCTGCAGACCGAAACCATGATCGAAACCCTCACCCACCGCGACATGAGTTCGCGGCTGGTGAGTTTTCTGCTGGTGCTCTGCCGTGATTTCGGCGTGCCCAGCAACGACGGCATCACCATCGACCTGCGCCTCTCCCACCAGGCCATCGCCGAAGCCATCGGCTCCACCCGGGTCACGATCACCCGCCTGCTGGGCGACTTGCGCAACGCGGGGCTGGTGCAGATCGACCGCAAGAAGATCACCGTGTTCGACCCCCTGGCCTTGGCCAAGCGGTTCAGCTAACTGCACGCGTCAATCCGTCCTCCACGGCTGGCCGCTCCAGCGGCCGGCGCCGATACTGGGCACCGTCGCCCAACCCCGTGTCTGGCTGGCTCCTGATCCTGGCGCTGCTCCTGCTCGGCGGGGTGCTTTCCACGCTGGGGGATCGGCTTGGCTCCAAGGTGGGCAAGGCCCGCCTGAGCTTGATGGGCATGCGGCCGCGCCGCACAGCCGTGTTGATCACGGTGCTCACCGGCAGCCTGATCAGCGGCATCTCGCTGGGGCTGATGCTGCTGGTGAGCGATCGGCTGCGCACCGGCCTGTTTGAGCTCGATCAGATCGAGCGGCGTCTGAAGGACAGCCGTGAGGCCCTCACCCGCAGCCAAACCCTGCTCGAGAGCAGCCGCGGCGCCCTGCGCACCGCAGAGCAGGGTCGCCTGCAGGCCCGCAGCCAACTCACCCTGGTGGAGGGCCAGGCCCACCGGCTGCGTGGGGAACTGGCGCCCTTAACGCGGCAGCGCCAGCTGCTGGAGCAGGAGCGCGATCGCCTCAACCGCGACATCAACGCCAAAGATGCCGACATCAGCCGCAACCAGCAGCAACTGGCGCAGCTGAACGCGCGCATTGCCGCCGGCTCCAAGGAGCTCAAGGGCCTCGAAACCAACCTGATCGCCCTGCGCCGCGGCGACGTGGTGATCACGGCCGGGCAACCGTTGGAGATCGCCAAGGTGCGCATCGACAACGGCAACCAGGCCAAACCGGTGATCGAGGCCCTGCTGCGCCAAACCAACACCAACGTCTTCCAACTGGTGCTGCCGGGGCAAACCCCCAACCGTCAGATCCTGCTGGTGCCCCGCAGCGACATCAACCGGCTCGAGCAGGTGCTGCGCCAACGCGGTGAATGGGTGGTGAGCGTGATCTCGGTGGCCAACGTGCTCAAGGGGGAGCGGCAGGTGGTGGCCTTCCCCGATGCACGCCCCAACAAGCGCGTGGTGCGGGCCGGTGAGGTGCTCGCCAGCTCAGCCCTGGAGGCGGATGAAACCAGCCCGGAGCAGGTGCGCAGCCGCCTCAACCTGCTGCTGGCCGCCGCCTTCAACCGCGTCAAACAGCAGGGCAGCCTCACCAGCGGCCTGCAATTCGACCCCACAGCCCTCAACCAACTGGGCAGCAGCCTCATCGGCCGCCCCCCCGGCCAGGCGGTGCAGCTGGAGGTGATCGCCCGCCAGAACAGTGATCTGGCGGAGCCGGTGGCGGTGGAGCTGCGCATTCGCCGGTGAGCGGGCTGGTGGCCATCGACCCCGGCCGCAGCAAATGCGGCCTGGTGCTCAGCGATGCGGAGGGAGCCGGGCTCCTGGCCGCGGGCGTGCTGCCGGCGGCGGAGTGCCTGGCCCACCTTCAGGCCTGGAGCGCCGCCCAGCGCTGCCACACGGTGCTGCTGGGCAACGGCACCGGCAGCGGTCCCTGGCACCAATGGCTGGCGCCACTGCCCCTGCGGCTGATCGCCGTGCCGGAAACCGGCACCACCCTGGCGGCACGGCGGCGCTACTGGCAGCTGGAGCCACCTCGGGGGTGGCGCCGCCTGCTGCCCGAGGGGATGCGCCTGCCCCCCCGCGACGTGGACGACGTGGTGGCCCAACTGCTGCTGGAACGCCATCTCAAACGGGAGCTCCATCGCCACCACTGCCAGTGGCTGCCGCCAGGCGGTGAGCGCCCCTAAAACTTCGCCCGCACGGTGAAGGCGTAGTCGCCGCCGGGCTCGAGCTGGTAGTCGGCCTTGAGCAGGAAGCGGAGCAGGGCGTCTTGAATCAGGGCCCGCCCCAGGGAGGGCTCCACCACCAGTTCACCCCGGTCAAAGAACCAGCTGAAGGTCCACTGGAACCCACCCGCACTCACCTCCCCCTCCAGCAACCGCTGGCTAAAGCTCTGGTGCAGCACCCGCAGCTGCGCCGTGGTGGCAGGCAATCGGCTCACGCTGCGGGGGGCTCCGGCGCGGAAGACTCCGCCAGCTTGGCGGCAGCCGGGGCGATGAACCCGTTCAACCGGTTCCCCGCGCGCTCCAATCCCAGCCGCTGCATCAGCTCAACCCCGGCCAACACCTCATCCAGCACCTCATCCAGCAGCGGTTGTTCCGCGGGGCTGAACCGACCGAGCACATGGCCCACGGTGCGGCGCTTGCGCTCCACGGGGTTGAGGGCCGGTGCACCAATGCCGATGCGCAGCCGCGGAAACGCCTCCCCGCCCAAATGGGCAATGGTGCTGCGCAGGCCGTTGTGGCCTCCAGCCCCACCGCTGCGCCGCAGGCGCAGGCGCCCCAGGGGCAGGTCCATGTCGTCCACAAGCACCAACAGCTGATCGGCCTCCAGGCCAAACCAATCCAGGGCCGCCCGAATCGAGCGACCGCTCTCATTCATGAAGGTCTGGGGCATCAGCAACCGCAGGCGGTTGGGGCCACTGCCCACCTCCGCCAACAGGCCCTGCAGCTTCGCCTGCTGGCGGAAGCGACTCCCCCCGCGCTCAGCCAGGCGCTCCAATGCCATGAAGCCCACGTTGTGGCGGGTGCCGGCGTACTGGCTGCCGGGATTGCCGAGGCCCACCAGCAGCTGCAGCGGCTTCGCTCCAGCGGTGGAAGCCATCAAACAGTCAGTCGGAGGCCGGGGCGGAAGCGGGCTCCGACGCCTCGCTGCTCACGCTGGCCTCCACAACCGTGGCCTCAGCCACGCTGTCAGCGGCGGACTCGGCCGTGTTGATCGCCTTGCGGAACTCCTGCTCAAACTCGCTGGAGGCCGACTGAAACCCCTTGAGGGTGCGGCCCAGGGTTTTGCCCAGCTCGGGCAACCGCTTGGGACCGAACACCAACAGCCCAATGGCGGCCACAACCGCCAGCTCCGGCAATCCGATCCCGAAGACGTTCATGGATCAGCTGACGCCGTTCCAGTTCACGGTGATGCCATCCAGCAGCAGCGACTTGTTGTACAGCTGCAGGATCACCAGCAGGAACACCAGGAACAGGGCCATGAACACGCCCATCACCGGCGTGGTTCCCCAACCGGGCACCACCTTGCCGTACTCGGAGTTGAGCGGACGAAGCAAGTCTCCCAGGCGGGTGCGTTGAGCCATGGCGGTGCTGTGCTCTCTGGCAGGGGTGCGATCTGGATACTGTAAGGGCCCCAACCGCCAGCACGGCGGGCCCCGTCGAGAGTTGTGATGGAAACCTCCTCCCCTGCCCTGTCTGTGGCCTTGGCGGTGCTGGCGGTGTTGCTCGGCCTCACGGGCTTTGGCATCTACCTGGCCTTCGGCCCCCCATCGAAGGGGCTCACCGATCCCTTCGACGACCACGACGACTGATCCTGCGGCGGATCAAGGGGCCAGCGCCCGCGACACCCGAAAACTGGCCAGCTGCCACGGCTTGAGCTGATCCACGGCTCCCGCCTGGGGCCCGGCAGCGGATTCAGCTTGCACCTGCCACCCGGCCGGCCAGGTGAGGCGCTGGCGTTGGGGGCTGAGGTTGTGGAGGGTGATCCACAGTGCACCGGGCTCCTCCAGGGGCCGCAGCGCAATCACCTGCACGGCCGCGCTGCCGAAGGGCTCCGCGGCGAGCGCCATGGGCGCCACGGGGCCGGGGCTGGGCCGCAGCCAGGGCGGTTCGCGGAACTCGCGCGCCGCCTGGGGAACGGCCTGCTGCCGCCAGCCCTGGCCGCAGGGCAGCAGCGCCAGCCGCAGCCGCTGCAGGCCGTTGTCAGCGCTGGGATCTGGCCAGGTGGGCGCCCGCAGCAACGACACCCCCAGCCGCTCCGCCTCACCGGAGACCCCCTGGGGCCCATCCAGCAACACCGCCAAACCGCCCGCTCCCGCCGCGGCCTGGCTGGCCACCCAGCTCACCGCGGGCACCTCCCAGCGGGCCCGCTCACGGGCTTGATCGGGCTGCGCCGGGCGCTCCAGCACGCCGCCGGCCGTGTCGGCGGCCACCCGCACGGCGGGCTGCGCCAGCGGGATCTCCAGCCGCAACAGCTCATGGCGCTGGCGCCAATCCACCTGCAGCTGGAGCTCGAGCCAGGGGCAGGCGGCCCGCAGCTGCACATCCAACCGCAGGGCACTGCGGCCGCACCGGCCGCGCCACACCAGGCGGGTGCACAGCGGCCCCTGCTCCGCCAGCTCGGGCACGCCCTCCCACCGCAAGGGCAGCGGATGGTCGCGGTAGGCGGCGGCAATGTCCCAGGCATCCCAAAACTCACCGTGGTCCCGCCAGCGGCACCACTGCAGCGGCGCCGCCAACTGGGGCTGGCCGTCCGCACCCCACAGCTGCCGCACCCCATCCAGCCCCAGCTCCACGCTCAGCAAGCCGTTGGCCAGGCGCCACCGCTGCGGCTCCCCCTCG
>CAWUND010000074.1:0-5930 GCA_963923815.1 uncultured bacterium | reverse complement strand
CCCCTGCGCTTGCCCCTGGCGGGGGCAACGGTGGCGGCCGGCTTCCCCAGCCCCGCCGACGACTACATCGAGGTGGGCCTCGACCTCAACGAGCTGCTGATCCGCCACCCCAGCAGCACCTTCTTCCTGCGGGTGAGCGGCGATTCGATGGTGGGGGCCGGCATCCAGCACGGCGATCTGCTGGTGGTGGACCGCAGCCTGGAGGCCCGGCCGGGGCGGATCGTGGTGGCGGTGCTGGACGGGGCCTTCACCCTCAAGCGCCTGGCCCGGCACCACGGCCGGCTGCGGCTGGAGGCGGCCAACAGCGCCTACCCGCCCCTGGAGCTGCACCAGTGCGGCGACGTGCAGATCTGGGGGGTGGCGATCCACGTGATCCACCCGTTGGGCCGCCATGGCTGACGCCATCGCCCTGATCGACGCCAACAACTTCTACGCCAGCTGCGAGCAGGCGCTCGATCCGGCGCTGCTGGGGCGGCCGGTGGTGGTGCTCTCCAACAACGACGGCTGCGTGGTGTCGCGCAGCAGCGAGGCCCGGCAACTGGGCATCGCCATGGGCAAGCCCTACTTCCAGATCGCCGCCCAGCTGGCGCGCCACGGGGTGGTGGTGCGCAGCTCCAACTACGCCCTCTACGGCGACATGAGCCAACGGCTGATGAGCAGCCTGGAGCCCTACGTGGCGGAGCTGGAGGTGTATTCGATCGATGAGGCCTTCGCCCGGCTGCCCCGGCCCCGCCACGGCGACCTCAACCGCTGGGCCAGCGCCCTGCGCAGCCGCGTGCGCCACAACCTGGGGCTGCCGATCGCCATCGGCCTGGCCCCCAGCAAGGTGCTGGCCAAACTGGCCAACCACGTGGCCAAGGCGGACAGCCAGCACGCGGGGGTGTTCGACCTGGGGGGCGAAGACGACCCCTCCCCCTGGCTCGAGCACACCCCCGTGGAGGAGGTGTGGGGGGTGGGGCGCCAGCTGAGCCGCTGGTGCCGGCTGCGGGGCATCGCCAACGCCCTCCAGCTGCGCGACATGGCCAGCGGTGAGCTGCGGGCCAAGGCGGGGGTGGTGGGGGTGCGGCTGCAGTTGGAACTGCAGGGGATGAGCTGCCTACCCCTGGAGGAGGCCCCCGCCGCCAAACGGGAAACCTGCGTGAGCCGCAGCTTCAGCCAGCCGATCAGCGACGAGGCGGAGCTGCGCCAGGCGGTGGCCAGTTACGTGGTGCGGGCGGCGGAGAAGCTGCGGCGCCAGGGGCAGCGGAGCGGACGCATCACCGTGTTTGCCCGCACCAGCCCCTTCGCCCCCGGTTTTTACAGCCAGGCCGCCAGCGCCGCCCTGCCCCTGGCCAGCAACGACACCGCCGTGCTGCTGCAGGCCGCCCTGCGGCTGGTGCCCAGCCTCTTCCGGCCCCACAAACGCTTCGCCAAGGCGGGGGTGCTGCTGCAGGAGCTGCAGCCGGAGCAGCAGCTGCAGCACCACCTGCTGGCGCCGCTGCCGGCGGAGCAGCAGGCCCGGCGGGAGGCGCTGATGCAGCGCATCGACGGCCTCAACCGCCGGTACGGCCGCGGCTGCGTGCAGTGGGGGGCCTGCGGCCTGGATCCCGCCTGGGCCATGCGGCGCGAACGGCTCTCCCGGGCGGCCACCACGCGCTTCAGCGACCTGCCCACGGCCTGGGCCCGCTAAGTGGTCAGGGCTGGCCGTATTTCTTGATGGCCAAGGCGGAGCAGGCGGTTTTGGCCTGGTGAATGCTCTGCTGGCTGAAGATCTTGTCCACCACGCAGGTGCAGGTGAAATCCACCATCCCCGCCGGGGGCACCTTGCCCGCCTGGTCGAAGTCGGCCTGCATGGCGGCCGTGCACTTGCTGTAAATCAGCTGCTCGATCATGCCGGCCCGCGCCGGGCGGGGCAGGCCGAAGGCCAGCAACCCCAAGCAGAGCGAAGCGGATGCGCCAGCAGCAGAAACAGCGACTCGGCGGGGCAACCGCTGGAGGAGAGACAACGGCGTGCTCGGGGCGATGGCTGGGTCGGGGCGATGGCCCGATTGTGCCCTCGGATCAGGCGGTGAGGGGATCGAGGGGGGCAGCCTCGTCGGCGTCCTGCCGCTGGCGCAGCACGTCCTCGTAGCCGGCGCGGCGCTGGTCGTCGAGGTGGCTGATGTGTTGGCGCTCGTTGTAATAGAGCTCCTGGAAGCGCAGGGCGTCGCTGTTGAGCTCGGCGAACATGGCGTCGATGCGGGTCTCCATGTCGAGGCCAGCGGGGGCGGTGGCGCTGTCCTCCTCCAGCAGCCGGGCAATGCAGCGCTCCAGGGTTTCCAGCCGCTGGGTGCCCCAGGCATTGAGCAGGTGGCGGCAGCGCTTGAGGCTGCGCTGCCGCTCCAGGGCCGCCGTGGCACCGCGCAGCTGCAGCTGGGGGTTCTGCAGGGAGAGCCGTTGCACGTCGGAAGGCTCCAGCAGGGGGGTGAGCCTGCCCAGCAGGTCGGGCTGGGCCATCAGCAGCTGATCGGACAGCAGCCGGGGGAGGTCGAGGTTGGCCAGGTCGTGCCCGGGGTCGGTGCCGCGGTTCACCGCCTCCAGCCGACCCACGCCGAGGTTGTCCTCCTCCAAGGCGCTGATGGCCGCCCACAGCTGGCGGTGGTGCGAGAGGGCGAAGTCGTCGAGTTCACGGCGGCGCAGCTCGGCCCGGATGCAGCCGCGCTGCACGGGGCAATGCAGGTAGAGGCGCAACAACTCGGCCTCGGCCCGCTCCCGCAGGCCCGCCTCACCGGGCTGCTCCCAGCGTTGGGAGCGGCCATGCCAGCGCTGGCCCTTCACCTGCTGGCGCAGGTCGTCCTCCAGCTGCAGCGCCAGGCGCGCCTGGCCGCCGCTGAGGCGCTCGGCCACCTGCTGCAGGTAGCGGGAGCGCACGGCGCTGGCGGGCAGCTTGCCCAGCAGCACCACCAGGTCGCTCACCGACTGCTGGAACTGGTCGGAGCGGGCCAGGTCGCGCCCCTCCAACACCTGGTCGATCTGCCAGTCGAGCCACACCGGCGCCTGATCCAGCAGGGCGCGGTAGTCGCCGGCCCCGTGCTCCTTGAGAAACTCGTCGGGGTCTTTGCCGGCGGGCAGCTGCAGCACCCGCAGCTCCAGCTGCCCCTGCAGCGCCAGCTGCTCCACCTCGCCGATGGCCCGCTGGGCGGCGCGCACGCCGGCGCGGTCGGTGTCGAAGTTGAGGATCAGGCGCTTGCTGTCGCAGCAGCGGCAGAGCTGGGTGATCTGCTGGCTGCTGAGGGCGGTGCCCAGGGCCGCCACGGCGTTGGTGATGCCAGCGGCATGCAGGGCGATCACATCGAAGTAGCCCTCCACCACCACGGCGCGGTCGTCCTTGCGGATGGCGTTGACGGCCTTGTCGAGGCCAAACAGGTGCTTGCCCTTCTCAAACACCTCCGTTTCCGGAGAGTTGAGGTATTTCGGCTCGCTGCCATCGAGGCTGCGGCCGCCAAAGCCGATGATCCGGCCCTGGCGGTCGCAGATGGGCACCATCACGCGATGGCGGAAGCGGTCGTAGTAACCGCGGCTATCGGTGGCGCTGCTGCCCTTGCGGGGCACCACCAGGCCGGCGGCCTCCAGCAACTCCGGCGCCAGCCCCTCCACCTGGTGCAGGTGGCTGAACAGCCCATCCCAGCGCTCGGGGGCATAGCCGAGCCCAAAGCTCTCCAGGGTGGTTTCACTCAGGCCCCGCTGCTCCCGCAGGTAGGCGAGGGCTGCTGCCCCCTCCGGGGTGCGCAACTGGGCGCGAAACCAGCCGGCCGCCAGGGCGAGGGCCTTGTGCAACTGGTCGCGGCGCGAGAGCTGCTGGCGCAGGCGCTCCTGCTGCGGGCCCTCGAGGGTCTCCACCGGCAGCTGGTATTTGCGGGCCAGCTCCAGCACCACATCGCTGAAGCTCTGGCGCTGGAGCTCCATCAGAAACTTGATGGAATTGCCGCCGGCCCCGCAGGAGAAGCAGTAGTAGAACTGCTTGGCCGGTGACACCGTCATCGACGGCGACTTGTCGTCGTGGAAGGGACAGATCCCGACGAATTCACGCCCCTTCTTTTTGAGCACCACGTGCTCACCCACCACGTCGACGATGTCAGCGCGTTCCTTGACGGCCTCGATCGTGCGGGGGTGGAGCCGGGGGGCGGACACGCTGCGTGCTCGGGTGCGGCTTCAGGATGGCAGGGCCGCCCTGTGGATGCTGTCCAGCGCGCTGAGTTTCAGCCTGATGGGGGTGTGCGTGAAGGCCGTGGGGGGCCGCATCCCCGTGGGGGAGGTGGTGTTGGCCCGTTCCGCCGTGAGCCTGCTGCTGAGCTTGGTGATGCTGCGCCAGGCGGGGCTGGAGCCCTGGGGTAACCGTCGCGGCCTGCTGGTGCTGCGGGGGGTGATCGGCACCGGCGCCCTGCTGTGTGTGTTTGCGGCGCTGGCCCAACTGCCCCTGGCGCCCGCCACGGTGCTGCAATACCTGCAGCCCACCTTCACGGCGGCGTTGGCCTGGGTGGTGCTGCGGGAGCGCATCGGCCTGCGCATGGTGCTGGCGGCGCTGTTGGGCTGGCTGGCGGTGCTGGCCCTGAGCAACGGCACGGAGCTGATGGCCCTGCTGGGGCCCCTGGGGGGATGGTTCGGCCAGCGGCAACAACCGTTGCCCTGGGGCGGGGTGGTGCTGGCCATCGGCGGGGCCTTGCTGTCGGCCTGCGCCTACGTGAGCGTGCGGGCCCTGGGGCGCACGGAACACCCGCTGGTGATCGTGTTCTATTTCCCCCTGGTGGGGCTGGTGCTCACGCTGCCGCTGGTGGCGCTGCAGCCGGTGTGGCCCACCGCGGCGGAAGCCCTGGCCCTGGTGGGGGTGGGCTTGTTCACCCAACTGGGCCAGATCGGGGTGACCAAGGGGCTGCTGGGGATGCCGGCGGGACGGGCCACGGCCATGAGCTACGGCCAGGTGCCCTTGGCGGCCCTGTGGGGCTGGTGGTTCTTCCGGGAGCCGCTGGATCCCGACACCGCCGTGGCGGCGGGCCTGGTGCTGGCGGCCACGCTGCTGAGCCTCAGGCGCTCTCCCCCTTCAGGGGCAACGGATCAATGATCCAGTCCTGGGTGGCGCCGTCGGCGCTGCCGGTGGGGCGGGCCAGGCGCCAGCTCTGACCGCGCTCGCCGCGCTGCAGATAGAGATCAAAGGCGCTATCCACGCGGATCGGATCGTCCGCCAGGCGCCAATCGAAGCGGCCGGTGAGGTGCAGGCCGCGGTTGCCGCCAATCTGGAGGCCCTGCTGGGATTCCACCCGCACGCGGCTCACCTGGGGTGGGCCGGCGGCGGCGAGGCTGAGGGCATCGGCGATCGAGCGCTGGGTGAGGTCGATCTGGAGGGCCAAGGCCGACAGCAGCACCTTCTGGGAGGGCTGAGCCAGGCCACTGCAGGCGCTGAGGCCCACCAGCAGCAAGACGGCGGCAAGCAGGGCCCCGCCGCGGCGGAGCAGGCGGGCGGCGCGGGACAGCAGGGTTGTCGGACCGGGCAGCATGGTGAGCAGAACGCGTGCTCCCATGATCGGCTGGCTGCAAGGGCAACTCGCCGACCGCTGGCAGCAGGCCAGCCGCCACGGGGTGTTGCTGGTGGTGGCCGGGGTGGGCTACGAGCTGCTGTTGGCGCGACGCCACTGGGAGCAGCTGCCGGCCGGAAGCCCTGTGCTCACCCTGCATGTGCACCAGGTGATCCGGGAGGACAGCTGGACCCTCTACGGCTTCGACAGCCGGGCCAACCGGGATCTGTTCCGCGAGTTGGTGGCCGTGAGCGGCGTGGGCCCCCAGATGGCCCTGGGGCTGCTGGGGCAGCTCAGTGCCGAGGAGCTGGTGCGGGCCATCGTGCAGGCCGACCTACGCCTGCTGTGCCAGGCCCCCGGGGTGGGCAAGCGCACGGCGGAGCGGCTGTCGGTGGAGCTGCG
>CAWUND010000073.1:0-6048 GCA_963923815.1 uncultured bacterium | reverse complement strand
CGCCGCCGCATCACCCCGCAGGATCATCTGGTCGGCCACCAGCGACTGGTTGTACACGCTGCGGCGATCCCGCAGGCAGAGCTTGCCCTTGAGGGAAGGCTTGGCCAGGTCGGCGTAGGTGCGGATGCTGCCGGGGGCCACCTGCTTCGGGTTCACGATCACCACCCGCACCCGCCGGGTGAGGCCATACCAGCGGCCCTTGGAATCCCGCAGCGACAACGGCACATCCCGCAGCAGGGAGGCGGAGGGCATCGGCCGGAACAGGCCCAGGTCGGCGGCCTTGTCGAGCCGGGCCGCATCCACCAGCACCAACACATCGGCGGGGCTGTTCTTGCCCTCGGCGCGCAGGCGCTCGATCAGGGCATCATCCTTGGCCTCCAGCAGCCGCACCTTGATGCCAGTGCGGGCGGTGAACTGCTGATACAGCTGCTTGTCGGTGTTGTAGTGGCGGGCCGAATACACGCCGATCTCCTGGCTCTGGGCGCGGGCCTCCCCCAGCGACAGGCCGGCGGCCAGGGCGGCGGCGCCGCTCAACGCGAGTAACGCCACGGGCAAGGGGGTCTTCAACACGGGGATCAACAGCGGCAACAGGCTTGATCGGCACTATGGAGCGCGGGCCGGCGGCTCTGGCGGCCCGGCGATCATTGGCCACCCGCGGCTGTGACATTGGTGACACGCCCGGGGTCAACGGCCTGAGCCCGTAGGCTTTCGCGCCATGGCCCCCTCCGCCGCCGCCCCGGCGCCCCTGCCGCAACGCAGCCTGCTCGGCTCCGGGGTGCTGCTGCTCTGCGCACTGGCCCTGGCCCCCGTGGTGGGCCTGCTGCTGTTTGCCCTGCAGGGCTCCCCTGGGCTGCCGATGCTGCGGCTGGGCCCTGGGGGGCCCCTGCAGGTGGGCAACACCCTGGCCCTGGTGGTGGTGGTGGGGCTACTGGCGGCGGTGCTGGGCACGGCCACCGGCTGGCTCACGGCCCGCTGCCACTTCCCCGGACGGCGCTGGCTGCGCATTGCCCAGCTGCTGCCCCTGGCCACCCCCAGCTATCTGCTGGCCGCCACCCTGATCGACCTGGGCAGCCGCCTGGGGCTGCGGGTGCATGGCGTTGCACCCACCAGCCTGGTGCTGGTGCTCAGCACCTACAGCTACGTGTTTCTGCTCTCCACCGAGAGCTTTTCGGTGAGCGGCCAGCGCCAGCTGGAGGCCTGCCGCAGCCTCGGGGTGGGCCCCTGGGGCAGCTTCCGGCGCGTGGCCCTGCCCATGGCCCTGCCCGCCATCGGCGCCGGCATCGCCCTGGGGGGCATGGAGGTGGTGAACGAACTCGGCGCGGTGGAACTGCTGGGGGTGCCCACCCTCTCCGGCGGCATCCTGATGCGCTGGCAGCAGGAGGGGGATCCCCAGGCGGCGGTGGCCCTGGCCCTGGTGGCGCTGTTGATCGTGGGCCTGCTGGTGGGGGCGGAGCGCAGCCTGCGCCGCCGCAGCCGCTGCTGGAACCTGGGCAACGACGGCCAGGCCGACCAGGGCTGGAGCCTCAGCGGCCCCCGCCGCTGGCTGAGCCAGCTGGTGTGCCTGCTGCCGCCGCTGCTCAGCCTGGGGCTGCCCCTGCTGTGGTGCGGCCTCAGCTGGGATCAGCTGCAGGCGGAACAGCCCATCGAACTGCTCAGCCTCAGCGGCCGCAGCTTCGGGCTGGCGCTGCTGGCCGCCGGGCTCACCGTGGCGGCGGGGCTGGTGCTGGCGATCGCCAAACGCTGGCTGCCCAACCCCCTGCTGCAGCGGCTGAGCTTCGTGGCCGGCCTGGGCTATGCGGTGCCCGGCACGGTGCTGGCCCTGGCCCTGATGCTGATCGGCGGCCCCCTCGCCCTGGCGCCGCTGCTGCTGCTGGTGTGGGGCTACGGCGACCGCTTCCTGGCGGTGTCGAAGGGGGGGCTCGATGCCGCCCTGGAGCGCATCCCCCCCAGCGTGGATGAGGCCGCCACCTCCCTGGGGCAGAGCTGGGTTGGGGTGCTGCGCCGCGTGCACCTGCCGCTGCTGCGGGGGCCCCTGCTGGTGGGGGGCCTGCTGGTGTTTGTGGACACGGTGAAGGAGCTGCCGCTCACCTTCGCCCTGCGCCCGTTCGACTTCGACACCCTGGCGGTGCGGGTGTACCAGTACGCCAGCGACGAGCGGCTGGGGGCCGCCCTGCTGCCGGCGCTGCTGATCCTGGGGCTGGGGCTGGTGGCCGCCATGGCCCTGGTGCCCAACCTGGAGCGGCTCGAGCGGCGCTAGCGGCGGGCGATCACCGCCCGGTCGATCAATTGCCCCTTGCTATCCCAGGCGGCCACCGTGAGCTCCTTGGGGCCCGCCTCGATCTCGGCAAAGCTGTAGACGCTCAAGGCCCGGGCGCTCTGATCGGTGGGAAGGATGGGGCGCAGGGCGGCACCGCCGCCGCCCACCACCAGGTAGGTGATGCCATCGATGGGCCGGCTGCGCTCGTAGTTGTGCTCGTGGCCGTTGATGTACAGCTGCACGCCGTGGCGCTGCATCAGCGATGCGATCTTGCCGCGCAGGCCAGCGTCGTTGCCGTAGTAGCCGGAGGAGTAGATGGGGTGGTGCCCCACCACCACCTTCCAGGGGGCCGTGCTGCGCCCCAGGGAAGAGCGCAGCCAGCGCAGCTGGCCCTCCCAATCGGCGTTGCCGTTGGTGTCGAGCATGAACAGCTCCAGATCGCCACGGCGCACGGCGTAGTAGCGGCCCTTCATGCCAAACGGCGGATAGGCCACCTGCGGATCACCGTTGGCGGTGCGGATGTCGTGGTTGCCCAACACCGCATGGAAGGGCACCTTCGCCGCCAGCAGCTCGGCATAGGGCTCCAAAAAGGTGGCGTTGATCAACGCCATGTCGCCGGAGGGGTAGATGTTGTCGCCCCCCAGCACCACCAAGTCGACGGGCCGCTGGCGGTGCACCGCCGCCATCTGGGCCCCCACGGCCCGCTGGTTGCTGTTGCCACTGCCGGTGTCCGACACCGCCAGGAACCGCACCCGGCCGGAGGCGCTGGCACTGGCCGCGGCCATGGCTGCTGCTAGGGCGGTGGCAGGCAACAGCTGCAGGAGCTGGCGGCGGCGCATCGGGGGAAAGCTGCACAACACGCCCAGGTTGGCGCACCCGGCCAATGGGGCTATGGTGATTCTCGAAGTGATCGGCGCGAGACCCAACCCTCGCCCCCTTGCTGTCATCACCACGAACCACCAGCGCAGGGCGGTGTGAATCCGCCGGTGTCAATCCTCCGGGTCGCTTCCAAGACGCGCAGGACTGTGAAACGTGAGCGATATCGAACATCACCAAAACGAGTCACCAAAACAATGGCAAGACCACACATCCCATCCATTCCCCAAGCACCGCGCCCCCAGGGCAAACCGGCCGGCGGCCAGCCCCCTAGCTGGGAAGAGCTGCTCGGGCGGCGCTGAAGCAACCGATCCGGTGATCCCTGGATAGCTTGAGGCCGCCCCCTGCCTCGAGCGGCTCGGCCATGGCCAAGGAGCGTTTCTTCCTGGAGCTCACGCCCCCCTCCGAGCTGCTGCGCGATGCGCCCCACGTGGTGATCATCGGGGGCGGCTTCGCCGGCCTGAAAGCGGCGCACGCCCTGGCGGGCAAAACGGTGCGGGTCACCCTGATCGACCGGCGCAACTTCAACCTGTTCCAGCCCCTGCTCTATCAAGTGGCGTCGGGGTTGGTGTCGGCCACCGATGTGGCGTCGCCGTTGCGGGTGATGCTCGGATCAGCCCCCAACATCCAGATCCTGATGGGGGAGGTGGAGGACATCGACCCCGCCGCCAAGGTGGTGGCCTTCGGCGACCAACAGCTCCGCTACGACCATCTGATCGTGGCGGCGGGAGCCACCAGCAGTTATTTCGGCCACGACGACTGGCGTCCCCACGCCACGCCGATGAAGGGGCTGGCCGATGCGATGGCCATCCGCCGGCAGGTGCTGAGCGCCCTGGAGGAGGCGGAGCGCACCGCCGATGCCAAGAGGCGCCAGTGGCTGCAATCGGTGGTGGTGGTGGGGGGCGGCCCCACCGGCTGCGAGCTGGCGGCCTCCCTCAACGATCTGCTGCGCCACACCCTCGAGCGCGACTTCAAACAACTCGATCCCAGCCGCAGCCGGGTCACCCTGGTGGACCCGGGCGATCGGGTGCTGCGGGCCATGGATCCACAGCTCTCCAAAGCGGCGGGGGAGCACCTGCAGCGCTGCGGCGTGGAGCTGCTGCTGGGGGGACGGGTGCAGTCGATCGAGGCGGGTCGGCTGGTGGTGGGCACCGCCAACGGCTCCGTAACCCTCGAGGCCGGCACCATCTGCTGGACCGCCGGCGTGGCCGCCTCACCCCTCGGCCGGCTGCTGGCGGAGCGCACCGGCTGCAGCCTCGATCGGGGTGGACGGGTGGTGGTGGAGCCCGACTTCTCGATCGCCGGCCACGCCGACATCCGCGTGGTGGGCGACCTGTGCAGCTACAGCCACACCACCGATGGCAAGCCCCTGCCCGGCATGGCCGGCCCGGCGGTGCAGATGGGGGGCTGGGTGGCCCAGGACATCCTGGCCCGAATGCACAACCAACCCCACCACGCCTTCCGCTTCGCCGATTTCGGCAGCATGGCGGTGGTGGGCCCGCTGTTTGCCGTGGCCAACCTGCGGGGGATCAAGCTCAGCGGGGCGCCGGGTTGGCTGCTGTGGGGCCTGGCGCATCTGGCGTTCATGCCCGACACGGAAAACCGCATCAGCCTGCTCACCAAATGGCTCTGGCTGATCGTCACCCGCCAGCGCTCGGCGCTGCTGATTCAGGAGACTCCGTGAGCGCCTTGAGCGCGTGATACACCGGCTGCTCCAGCAGCAGCCGGCTGCTGTAGGCCGCCAGCACCGACGCCAACAAAATCCCCGGCAACAGCTGTTGATCGCCTGCCAGCCGCAGGGCAAACAACACCGCCATCACCGGCAGCTGGGTGGCCCCCGCCAGGCCGGCGGTCATGCCGAGGGCGAGGCCCAGCTGCGGATCGCCCAACAGTTGGCCGGCGCTGTGGCCCAGCAGGGCCCCGAAGGCAAAGGCGGGATCGATCAGGCCACCGGGGATCGACACCCCCAGCGCCAGCACTGGCCCCACCACCCGCAACACCAGGGTGAACAGCTCGCCCGGCACACCACCCGCCAGCTCACCGGTGGCCAGCAACTGGTGCATCAACCGTTCACCATCGCCGCCACTGGCCCCACCGGAGAGCAACAGAAACAGGGCCAGCACGGCGCCCACCGCCAGCCCCAGCCGCAGCGGCTGCCGCCGGGCCCGTTGCAAACAACGGCGGCTGAAGCGCAGCAGCAACCGGGAGAACACGGCCCCCAGCAAGCCCCCCGCCACCCCCAGGGGCACGGCCCACAGCAGTTGCTGCAGCTCGGGGGGCTGGGCTCCGATCACCCCCAGGGCAAATTCCGGCTGGCCACCCAGGCTGCTGATGGCGGCCGCCGCCGCGCTCACCAGCAGGGCGGGCCAAATCAACAGCGACGAAAAGCTGCTGAGCAATTCCTCCACCACAAACACCACCCCCAGCAGGGGCGTGTTGAAGCCACCCGCCAAACCCGCACCACCGGCCAAGGCCAGCAGTTGCGCCTGGCTCAACCCCGGCAACAAGCCGGGGAAGCGGCGCCGCAGCCCCTGGGCCACCGCCGCCCCCACATGCACCACCGGGCCCTCACGGCCCAAGGGCAACAGGCTGAGGGTGGCGACACACCAGAGCAGCAACCGATGCAGGGTGGGCCGCACCCCCAGCAGACGATCCGCCTGGGATGGCTCCTCGATGCTCGTCATCACCTGGGGAATGCCGGAACCGGCCCCCGAAGACAGCAGCCCCTGCTGCAACACCAGCAGCAACGGCACCACCAGCAGCGGCGAGCAGGCCAGCGCCAAGGACAGCGGCGTCCATCCCCCGCCGCTGAAAGCCGGCAGGCTGCCAAGCAGCTGATCCTGCCAACGGTCCATGGCGTTGAACGGCCAGCAGGACACCCCCACCAGCAACCCCAGCGCCAGCAGCTGGAGCAG
>CAWUND010000072.1:0-6066 GCA_963923815.1 uncultured bacterium | reverse complement strand
GGCAGTTGGCGCCTTCAGCTGCAACAGCTGTTGCCCGACCACCTGCGGCTGTGGTCACCGGTGCCTGGCCTGCTGGATTTCGGCCTCAGCCTGCTGCTGGCCATTGGCCTCGCCTATGGCGTGTTGGCGCTCCTGCCCAGCCGCCGCACCCCAGGCTCGGTCTCGTGGCCTGGTGCGCTGTTGATTGGCACCGTGCTCACCCTCCTGAACGCTGCGGTGGGCCGAAGCCTGTTGACCTTGGGCTCCAATTTTCAGGCCTACGGCGTGATCGGGGGCGTGTTGGTGCTGAGCCTGTGGGTGTGGCTTGTTGCTTTGGTGGTGTATTTCGGGATTGCCCTGAGCGTTGTGATCACTCGCCGCCACCAGGGTGGGGCATCCGCCCTCCATCCCGCTGACCACCATCCGCCCCTGGCCTGAGGATGGAGCGGGGAGGATCCCCTCCCATTCCCAGCTGTCGCCCCCCTGATGCAGCGCCCCATCCCCTGGATTTGGATCACCGCCCTGGCCCTGTTGCTGTTGGCGCCCGGGTTCATGGCCCGTTTGTTTGTGGATGTGCTGGAGGGCTTCACCCTGTTGTTGGTGTTTGGCCCCCTGCTGCTGGCTGGATCGGGGTTTTTGGCCTGGCAATGGTTCAAGCGCCGTGCCCGGGTGTGCGCCGTGTGCGGCACCACCAGCATGGCGGTCGACCAGTGTCCCGCCTGCGGCGCCCTGTTTGAAGCCACCGGCAGCTCGCCGGTGGGCCGTCAAGAACCCTCTGCCGCCGATGCCGTGATCGACGTGCAGGTGAGCGAGATCAACGACGGCGACTGATTACGGGCGTGGGATGCCGTTGCGGGCCAGCTCCGCCAGCCGCCGTTCCCTGAGAAACAGAAACAACGGAGCGGCAAAGGCGAAGGCGATTGTCACCGAGCTCAGCAGCACCAGCCACAGGTGCCGCATGCCCAGCCTTCTGCTTTCGATCACCATCCACACGGTGAAGGCGGAGGCCCCCACCAGCAGATCCCGCGACAGGGACTGGGCGGCGGGGTTGGCGTTGGCGAGTTGCATGAACACGCCGATGTCAAAGCTGGAGCCGTACTGGCGCATGTAGTCGAGGTTGGCGAGCCATGGCAGCACCGCACCGGCTGCGGCCAGCGCCAGGTACAGCCAGGCCACCCAGGGCTGTGGCATCACCGCACCCGGCACCGTGTTGCCCTGCCGCTGCGGGTTCAGTTGCTCCATTCGGTGACCTCCTGCTGCACGCCATCCAAAACAGCCTGACAGCGGTCGGCGTAGGCCTCCGCACGGCGATACAGACCCGCCATCTCCTCCACCTCCAGCTCGGCGGATTGCAGTTGCGCCAGGGTGAGCTCCAGGGCCGTCTGGGCATCCCGGTAGCTCAGCTGCTGCACCTCCTCGAGCCATTGCGGATCGATCGCCCCTGGGCTGCCGCCGGCCTTGGCTTTGGCGTTGCGTTTGGGTTTGCGTTCAGCCATGGGTGGGTGGTGTGCCCCGCGACGGGTGGGGGTGCAGTTGCTGCACCAGCGCATCGATCCTGCCGTCCGCCAGTTCCAGTTGCAGGCTGTGCCCAGGCTGCAGCTCCCGCACGGAATGGAGCACCCGGCCGTCGGGCCCCAGCACCAGGGCGAAGCCCCGCTCCAGCAAGCGCTGGGGTGACAGGGCTTGCAGCAGATGCCGGCGTTGCTCCAGCTGTTGGCGCCGTTGCCGCAACAGTTGGCTGGGATGCAGCTGTTGCCAGCGCTGACGTTGCCCTTGCAGGCGCAGCTGCTCCTGCTCCAGCCGGTGCTGAATCCGTTGGCGCATCAGGGTGCGTTGCTGCTCCAGGGCGAGGGCCAGCTGCTGGCGATCGGGCAGCAACCGCACCACCGCCGCCGTGGGGGTGGCGGCTCGGTAGTCCGCCACCAGGTCGGCGATGGTGGTGTCGTCTTCGTGGCCCAGGCCGGTGACCACCGGCAGAGGGCTGGCCGCCAGGGCCCGGGCCAGCTGCTCCCCATCGAACACCGCCAGGTCTTCGCGGCTGCCGCCGCCCCGGGCCAGCACGATCGCTTCGAGCCCCAAGCCGCTGGCGGCCTCGATCACCTGCTGCAGGCGCTGGCAGATCTGCTCTTCCACGGGCCCCTGCACGGGGATCGGCACCACGTGGATGCGGGCCGCGGGCCACCGCTCTTGGGCCGTGCGCAGCATGTCCGCCAGGGCGGAGCTGGGGCTGCTGGTGAGCAGGGCCACCGCGGCGGGCATGGCCGGCAGGGGCCGCTTGCGCTGGGGGTCGAGCAGGCCTTCGGGTTCGAGCCGTTGCCGCACCTGCTCGAAACGACGCAGCACGCTGCTGAGGCTGGGGCGCAGGTCGAGCACCTGCACCGACAGGCTGGCGCGGCTGGCCCAGAAGTTGAGCTTGCCCACCACCACCACACCATCGCCCTCCTGGGGCTGGTGGTTGAGCTTGCTGAGCTGCGAGGCCCACACCACCGCGCTGATGGAGGCGTCGCCATCCACCAGGGTGAGCCAGAGGTGCCCCTTCTTCAGCTGGGGCCGCGACACGGTGGCATCCAGCAGGAACCTTGGCGCAAAGCCCCGTTCCAGCAAGGAGCCGATCGCCTGGTTGAGTTCAGCGACGCTGTAACGCGGCAGACCGGTGTCGCTGCCCAAGGTTCAGCTCTCCAGGCGCCGGTAGCAGCTCCACCAGTAGAGGCACACCAACGTGCCCAACACGGTGACCACCTGGCCGATGGGGTGGTCGATGCGGATGGCCCCGATGCTGGTGATCACCATGGCGCTGCTGATCAGGCGGGCCCCGTCGCGGCGGTTTTTGGCGTAGAAGCGGGCCAGGGTGAGCGGTGCGGCGCACAGACAGGCAGTCTGGCCCATGGCTGCAGCTCCCTCCCCGTGCCCTCCCCGCGCCAGCAACTGCAACAGCAGCTCTCGGCGCCCCTGCCGGAGCAGCCCGAGCTGGTGTTGGTGACCGACCTGGACGGCACCCTGCTGGGGGGCTCCACGCCGGAGCGTCGGCACTTCTACCGCTGGCTCAGGCGGCAGCGGCACCGGGTGCTGCATGTGTTTTGCACGGGCCGTGATCTGGGCTCGATCGCCCGGGTGCTGGTGCAGGACGAGCCCATCGGTCTGGGGGCGCCGCATCTGGTGATCGGGGATGTGGGCTGCACCGTGGCCTGTGGGGCTTCGCTGCTGCCGGTGCCCCTGGCGGTGGAGCCGATTGAGGCCCGTTGGCGTGGCCTGGAGCAACGCCTGTTGCCGCTGCTGGAGGCCCAGCCGGGCCTCTCACCCCAGCCCGTGCACAGCAGCCGGCGCCTGGCCTACAGCGTGGATTTGGAGCGCTTTGACCAGGGCCTGATCCCAACCCTGGAGGCCCATGGGGTGGATTGCCTGATCTCCGACAACCAGTATTTCGACGTGCTGCCGGCGGGGGTGAACAAGGGCAGCACCCTGCTCAGCCTGCTGCGCTGGTTGGAGGTGGATGCCACCACGGTGGTCACCGCTGGCGACAGCCTCAACGACCTGGCCATGTTTGAGACCGGCCTCAAGGGGGTGATGGTGGCCAACGCCGAAGCCGACCTGGTGGCCCAGCTGCCGCGGCTGCCGTCGGTGTACCGGGCCCGCACCGAGGGCTGCGCTGGCATTGCCGAAGGCCTGCGCCATTTCGGCTTTGCTCACCTTTGGGATTGATCCTGCTGCAGCCGCCGCTTGGTGAGCGCGGTGGCGGTGGCCTGGCTGGGGTCCTCCGGCCAGGGGTGGCGCGGGTAGCGCCCCCGCAGTTCGCGACGCACCTCCTGATAGCCCCCGCGCCAGAAGCCGGCCAGGTCTTGGGTGATGGCGGCGGGGCGGCCGGCGGGGGAAAGCAGCTGCACCGTGACCGGCAGCCGCCCCCGCAACACGGTGGGGGTGGTGGAGGAGCCGAACAGTTCCTGCAGTTTCACCGCCAGCACCGGGGCGCCGCCGGCGTAATCGAGCCGGGCCTGGCGGCCGGAGGGAATGGCCACCGTGGTGGGCAGCAGGGCCTCCAGCTCTTGCCGGGCTGACCAGGGCAGGCCGCTCCACAGGGCCTCCAGCAGGTTGAGCTGTTGCAGATCGGCGCGGCTGCGCACGGCCCCCAGCTGATCCCCCAGCCAGCTGAGGGGATCGGCCTGCAGGGCCGCATCGCTCCGGTCGGGCCACGGATCCCCCAGGTGGTGGTGCGCCAGGCAGAGGCGCTGCTGGAGCTCACGGCTGGCCTGCGACCAGGGCAGGGCCTCAAGGCCCAGGTCGTGCAGTCCCTCCCGCAGGGCGGCCAAACGGGCCGCCTCAGGCGCGTCGGGCCAGGGTTGGCGCTGCAGCACCAGGGCCCCCAGCCGCACCACCCGTTCGCAGCGCAGCCGCTGCTGTTGGCGGTCCCAGACCACCTCCGCCTGCTGCTCCCCCTCCGTGTCGGCCCAGCACTCCAGGCTGTGGCGGGGCAGGGGGAGTGCCAGCTGGATGCGGCAATCGCTGCCGGCCCCATCGGCGGCGGCGATGGCCAACGCCTCACAGCCCTGCAGGCCATCGCCCGCGGGCAGCTCGGCCCCCCGCCCCCCGCGGGTGCGGTACCGACCAGGATGTCCCGGCCGTTGCAGGGCCACCCGCTCCGGGTAGGCATGGGCCACCAACTCCGCAGCCATGGCGGCCTCGGCTGCGGGCTCGCCCGCGGGTTGTGCTGAGCGCTGCAGCTGCCGTTGCAGTTGCTGTTGCAGGGCCCGCAGCTGTTGGCGGCGGGGGTCGCGCCCCGGCTGGCGCAACCAGTCCAGCCGGCGCAGCAGGTCGCAGCCATCCCCGCGGCCCTGCAGGGGGTCGCGTTCGCTTAGCAGGGCCGCCAGCTCGCAGCCCAGCTCACGCACCCCCAGGGCCTGCGCCCGCAGCAGCAAATGCCCCAGCCGCGGGTGCACCCCCAGGCCCGCCAGTGCCTTGCCGTGGGCGGTGATGCCGCCCTGGTGGTCGATGGCCCCCAGCTGCTGCAACAGCGCCTGGCCCTCCAGCAGGTGCGGGCGCGGTGGGGGCTCCAGCCAGGGCAGCTGCTCCCCCAGGCCGGCCCCCCACTCCGCCAGCTGCAGCACCAACGGCGCGGGATCGGCCTCCAACAGCGCCGGTGGGTCGAAGGCGGGGCGCCGCTGCTGTTCGGCGGGGCTCCACAGCCGCACGGCCCGGCCGGGCCCCAGGCGGCCAGCCCGGCCGGCCCGTTGCTCGGCGCTGGCCTGGCTGGCGGGCAGGGTGACCAGCTGCTCCATGCCGGTGGTGGGATCGAAGCAGCTGCGGCGGCTGAGGCCGGCATCGATCACCAGGGTGACCCCTTCGATCGTGAGGGAGCTTTCGGCGATGGCGGTGGCCAGCACCAGCTTTCCCGCCGGATTGGTGCTGGGCTCGATTGCCCGGCTCTGGGCCGCCAGGGACAGGCTGCCGTGCAGGGGGCAGAGCTCCAGCTCCCGTCCCCAGCCGGTGGCGGCAATCTGCTCGTGGCAGTGCTGGATTTGGCGTTGCCCGGGCAGGAACACCAGCACGGTTTCTGAGGCGGCCCGCTGGTCGAGCCAGTGGCTCTCCAGGGCGCGCACCACCTGGGCGGCCAGGGATTCGCGCTCCCGCGGCGGTTGGTGCTGGATCGCCACCGGATGGCTGCGGCCCTCGCTGGTGAGCAACGCCGCCTCGGGCAATTGCTGCTGCAGGGGCTGCAGGTTGAGGGTGGCGGACATCAGCAGCAGCCGCAGCTGCGGCGCCAGCAGGGGCCTGGCCTCCCGCAGCAGCGCCAGGGCCAGGTCGGCATCGCTGCGGCGCTCGTGGAATTCGTCGAAGATCACGCAGCTCACCCCCGCCAGGCTGGGGTCGGCCTGGAGCTGCCGCAGGAACAGGCCGTCGGTGAGCACCTCGATGCGCGTGGCTGCCGACACACGGCTTTCGAGCCGCACCCGGTAGCCCACCCGTTGGCCCACGGGCTCCCCGAGGCTGGCCGCCAGTCGCTCCGCCGCCGCCTTGGCCGCCAGGCGCCGTGGCTCCAGCATCAGGATCCGCCCGTGATCAGGGCCCTCGCACGCCGCCAGGGCCCCCTGCAGG
>CAWUND010000071.1:0-6091 GCA_963923815.1 uncultured bacterium | reverse complement strand
TGCTGCCGGCGCAGGAGCGCTCGGCGGTGGCGTCGGTGAGTTCAAACGCCTGCTCCAGCTTGAGATCGGGCAGGCCCTCGATCTCCATGATCCGGCCGTTGAACACGTTTTGCTTGCCCTCCTTGGCCACGGTGAGCAGCCCCTGCTGGATGGCCACATAGGGGATGGCGTTCACCACATCCCGCAGGGTCACCCCCGGCTGCAGGGAGCCGGAGAACTTCACCAGCACCGATTCCGGCATGTCCAGCGGCATGGCGCCGATGGCGGCGGCAAAGGCCACCAGGCCCGAGCCGGCGGGGAAGGAGATGCCCAGGGGGAAGCGGGTGTGGCTGTCGCCGCCGGTGCCCACGGTGTCGGGCAGGAGCATGCGGTTCAGCCAGCTGTGGATGATGCCGTCGCCGGGGCGCAGGGCCACGCCGCCGCGGGAGCTGATGAACTCAGGCAGCTCGGCGTGGGTCTTGAGGTCCACCGGCTTGGGGTAGGCCGCGGTGTGGCAGAAGCTCTGCATCACCAGGTCGGCGGAGAAGCCCAGGCAGGCCAGCTCCTTCATCTCATCGCGGGTCATGGGCCCGGTGGTGTCCTGGGAGCCCACGGTGGTCATCAGCGGTTCGCAGCTGGTGCCGGGGCGCACGCCGGCCAGACCGCAGGCCTTGCCCACCATCTTTTGGGCCAGGGTGAAGCCCTTGCCGCTGTCGGCGGGGGCCGTGGGGCGGATGAACAGGTCGCTGGCGGGCAGGCCCAGCTGGGCGCGCACCTTGTCGGTGAGCGAGCGGCCGATCAGCAGCGGGATGCGGCCGCCGGCCCGCACCTCATCGGTGATGGTGCTGGGCTTCAGCTCGAAGCGGGCCACGATCGTGCCGGCACCGGCCTCACCGGCGGCGCGCTCGATGGTGCCGGCGTAGGGGCGGATGGTGATCACATCGCCGCTGCTGAGGGCGGTGACATCGCATTCGATCGGCAGGGCGCCGGAGTCTTCAGCGGTGTTGAAGAAGATCGGCGCGATCTTGCCCCCCAGCACCACGCCACCGCTGCGCTTGTTGGGCACGTGGGGGATGTCGGTGCCGGTGTGCCAGAGCACCGAGTTGATGGCGGATTTGCGGGAGCTGCCGGTGCCCACCACGTCGCCCACGTAGGCCACGGGATGGCCCTTCTGCTTCAGCTGGGCGATCTGCTCCAGGCCCCCGGGCATCCGGGTTTCCAGCATCGCCATGGCGTGCAGGGGGATGTCCGGGCGGGTGGTGGCGTGGGTGGCGGGGGAGAGGTCGTCGGTGTTGGTTTCGCCCTCCACCTTGAACACGGTCACGGTGATCTCCGCCGGCAGTTCGGGTTTGGCGGTGAACCATTCGGCGGCGGCCCAGCTGTCGATCACCCGCTGGGCATAGGGGTTGCTGGCCGCCAGCTCCAGCACATCGTTGTAGGCGTCGTACACCAGCAGGGTGCGGCTCAGGCCGATGGCCGCGGCCTCGGCGATGGCGGCCTCGCTGCTGGAGAGCAGCCCGATCAGGGCGCCCACGTTGTAGCCGCCGATCATGGTGGCCAACAGCTGCACCGCGTCGATGGGGCTCACCAGCGGGCTGCTGGCGCTGCCCTGGGCCACGGCGCTGAGCCAGCTGGCCTTCACATAGGCGGCCTCATCCACCCCGGGGGGGATCCGTTCGCTGAGCAGGTGGAGCAGGAAGGCCTCCTCACCGGCGGGCGGGGCCGCCAGCAGCTCCACCAGGGCTTCGGTTTGGGGGGCGGTGAGCGGCAGGGCCGGCACCCCCTGGGCGTCCCGTTCGGCGGCGGCGGCGCGGTACTCGGTAAGGAAGCTGCTGGCAACCATCGGCGCTGGGGTCTGGACGACCTGACGAACTGTGACGTGCCACCCATTGTTCTTTGCCACCCACCCCTGCTCTGGTGACAACGGCTGCAATCGGGCTTTTAGGGTGGTTTGCTCCCTGTGGTGCCCCGCGGCTGCCGGCATGATCCCCACCTCCGATCTCCATGTGGTGGAAACGCGGCCGCTGGTGGCGCCCTCCCTGCTGCACCGTGAGCTGCCCATGGGTGAGGCGGCGGCCACCACGGTGCGGGAGGCCCGCGAGCGGATCAAGGCGATCCTGCGGGGCGATGACCCGCGGCTGCTGGTGATCGTGGGCCCCTGCTCGGTGCACGACGTGCAGGCGGCCCAGGAGTACGCCGCCGCCATTGCTGAGGAGCACCGGCGCCACCGCGATCAGCTGGAGGTGGTGATGCGGGTGTACTTCGAGAAGCCCCGCACCACCGTGGGCTGGAAGGGCCTGATCAACGACCCCCACCTCGACGGCAGCTACGACATCAACACCGGCCTGCGTCTGGCCCGCGGGCTGCTGCTGCACCTGGCGGACATGGGCCTGCCGGCGGCCACGGAACTGCTGGATCCGGTGGTGCCCCAATACATCGCTGACCTGATCAGCTGGACGGCCATCGGTGCCCGCACCACCGAGAGCCAGACCCACCGCGAGATGGCTTCGGGGCTGTCGATGCCGATCGGCTTCAAGAACGGCACCGACGGCAGTGCCATGACGGCCATCAATGCCATGGAGGCGGCCGCCCGCCCCCACAACTTCCTGGGCATCAACCAGGAGGGCCACGCCGCCATCGTGACCACCACCGGCAACCCCGATGGCCACCTGGTGCTGCGGGGCGGCAAGCAGGGCACCAACTACCACGCCGAAGCGATCGAATCCGCCGCCGCCGCCCTCGCCAAGGAGGGGCTGCCGGCGCGGGTGATGGTGGATTGCAGCCACGGCAACTCCAACAAGGACTACCGCCGCCAGGGGGAGGTGGCGGGCCAAGTGGCGGAGCAATTGCGGGCCGGCAGCCGCCACGTGATGGGGGTGATGATCGAAAGCCACCTGGTGGCGGGCAACCAGAAGATTCCCGCCGACCTCAGCGCGCTCACCTACGGCCAGAGCATCACCGATGCCTGCATCGATCTGGACACCACCCGCGAGGTGCTGCAGGAGTTGGCTGGGGCTGTGGCCAGCGCACAAAACCAGTCGGTGGCGTTGGTTTGAGCCGGTGATGCTGATAGCTAGCACTCGCATGTTGTGAGTGCTAACTGCAGCATGGATCACAAAGGTTTGCTGTGAACGGTGCACCCTTGCGGGCGGCGTACGTTGTGCTCAGGCATCCATGGGGGTTGTGATGGCTGGGCGCATCACTTACCTGTTGCAGTTCTGCGGGGTTTCCGATCCGTTGCAGCTCTTTTATCTGGAGCAGCGCAGTGTGGAGGCCCCCGGGCCCGTGTTCACCGGCCTGCGGCCGTTCCAGCTGGATGGGCTCATGGCCTGGGCCCAGGAGAGCGCCCGTTGCCGCGGCTGGGACCTGGAGCGCATCCAAGCCACCGTGATGGATGTGTGGCTGGAGCGGGCGGAGGCGATCCGCCAGTGGCAGCTGCGGCTGCAGCAGGAACCCGCCGATCGGTTGCTGGTGGCGGGCCTGGGCACCCAGCAGGATTGGGAGCAGCGTTGCGAGGCGATGCTGCGCGCTTAAGCGCTCCAGTGCTGCCAGAGCACGCCGGTGAGCACCGGCACGGTGAGGTTGTCGACGCCGAACACACTCCACTGCTCCAGGGCCGTGGCCAGCAGCGCCAGCCCCAGGCAGGCGGCGGCTGGGGGGGCCGGTTGGCCCGTGGCCCCGGCCAACACCGTGAGCAGCCCCAGCACCGCCAGGCCCGCCAGCAGCATGCAGCCGCTGCCGGCGAGGGATTTGGTTTGCCCCCAGAGGCTCCAGCGCCTTGAGGTCACGGCCGGCCCCACCAGGCCCGCCAGCCCATCGCCAAAGGCCATCACCAGCACGCCGGCCGCCACCGCCAGGGGCTGCTGCGGCCAGTACAGGGCCAGCAGGATGCTGATCGAGGCGCCGTAGGCCACGGTGCCGTAGCTGTGGCGGCCCACGTCTTCGACGGCGGGGAGCAGCTGGTAGCGGTGGTTGAAGGCGGCTGCGGCCGTGACCAGCAGCGCCACCGGCAGCGCGATCCCACGGCCGATGCCAAAGCCCCAGGCCAGTAGCACCACGGGGCCGGTGCCGATGTGCACCAGCTTGCGACTCCATTCCCGCTGTTGGGGCCAGCGATGGCGAACCAGCAGCGCCATGGCCAGCACCATGGCGAGCCACAGGGCAACAATGGCAACCCCCAGCACGGCGGCGGGGTGTTAGGCGGCCTGTTGGTAGTTGGTCATCAGGCGCAGCTTGAGCAGCGCCTTGGATTCCAGCTGCCGCACCCGCTCGCGCGACACATTGATCTGTCGGCCGATCTCCGCCAGGGTGAGCGGTTCCTGCCCCGCCAGGCCGAAGCGCAGCTCAATGATGCGGCGCTCGCGCTCGTTGAGCTGGGAGAGCCAGGTGCCCAGGTGCTCCTTCTGCAGGCTGCGATCCATGCCATCCATGGATTCGTTGCTGTTGGGGTCGGCGATCAGTTCCCCGAGGGTGCTGCGGTCGTCGTCTCCACGGGCGTGGGCATCGAGGGAGGCGCAGGGGGCGCTCTGGGCGATCAGCTCCTCCAGTTCATCGGGGCTCATGCCCATGGCGTGGGCCATCTCCAGGCGATTGGGTTGGCGCCCGAAGCGGTGGGAGAGTTCGCGGGTGATGCGCCGCATCTTGGAGAGCTTTTCGCTCACATGGATGGGCAGGCGAATGGTGCGGGCGCTGTTGTCGATCGCGCGGGTCATGCCCTGGCGAATCCACCAGTAGGCGTAGGTGGAAAACTTGTAGCCCATGGCCGGGTCGAACTTGTCGACCGCCCGCTCCAGGCCGATCGCCCCCTCCTGCACCAGGTCGAGCAGTTCGAGGCCCTGGTTTTGGTATTTCTTGGCCACGCTCACCACCAGCCGCAGGTTGGCGGCCATCATGCGATCGCGGGCCCGGGTGCCCATGCGGATCTGATGTTTTTGGCGCGGTGTGAGTTGCTCAGCGGGCAGTTCCTGCAGGCGCTTCATGGCCTGCACGTGGTGGGCCAGCTCGATTTCTTCCGCCGGGGTGAGCAGTGGCACGCGACCGATGTTGCTCAGGTACCAGCCGATCGAATCAGCACTGAGGCGACCCCCCTGTTTTGATGCGCCGTTTCGCACGGTTGATCTGTTGTCATTCCGCTCGGAAGCGCGGGCGTTGGAGGATTCCATTGGGGCTGCGATCCGGACGGCTGGAGTGGATGCGGTGGAGCCAGATGTTGCGGGCAGCTCAGGGGAACTGGAGTGTTGAGGTGTGCCCATGCCCTCGGCTCCGGAAATGGTTGGCCGGAATGTAGCACTACCACCTGCAAGAGAACACGGCGAATTGGAAGACTTGCCGCACTCTTTTCGTCGGATTTTCTTAGCTTTTGTAGTGGGCGTTACGGCGCATCGTCGCCGTTGCTGAGCCCATGTCTCCAGCCGTCGATCAGGCAGGCCTGAACGGCGATGCTCTCGTCGTCTGGAATGCGTCGGTTGAAGCTGCCGTCGCTCTGCATGTCCCAGGCGGTGCTGTTGTCGCTGAGATAGGTGTTGATCAAGCGCAACAGTCGGCCATGCAACTCCGGATCTTCAATCGGCACCACGGCTTCCACGCGGCGATCCAGGTTGCGGGCCATCCAATCGGCGCTGCCGATGTACATCTCGTCGTGGCCGCCATTGGCGAACCAAAACAGGCGTGAGTGCTCCAGGAAGCGGCCGATCACGCTGCTCACCCGGATGGTGTCGCTGATGCCCTCCAGCCCCGGCCGCAGGCTGCACATGCCGCGCACCACCAGGTCGATCTGCACACCAGCTTGGGAGGCCTCGTAGAGCAAGGCGATGATCGCCGGGTCCACCAGGGCGTTCATCTTGGCCTTGATGGCGGCGGGGCGGCCGGCCCGGGCGTGCTCGGTTTCGCGGCTGATCAGCTCCTGCATGCGGTGGCGCAGGGTCACCGGCGCCACCAGCAACTTGCGGAAGTTCTGCTGCTTGGAGAAGCCGGTGAGGTAGTTGAACAGTTCCGCCAGGTCTTGGCCCAGTTCGGGGCGGGCGGAGAGCAGCCCCAGGTCGGTGTAGAGCTGGGCGGTGCGGGAGTTGTAGTTGCCGGTGGCGATGTGGCAGTAGCTGCGCAGCCGCTCCTT
>CAWUND010000070.1:0-6131 GCA_963923815.1 uncultured bacterium | reverse complement strand
GGTTCAGCGCCGCGCTTGAGGGCCGCTTCCACCTCCAACAGCTGGCGCAGCAGCACCAGAAACCGGGCCGGAGGGCGGCCCCGGATCTGTTTGCGCATCACATAGATGCGCTTGGGGTTGCCGATGCCCGCCGCCTTGGCGATGGCGTTCACATCCGTTTCCCCCTGCTGGTCGAGCAGGCTCACCCACAGCCAGCCGCGGATTTGGCCGCAGAGGGTGGCCACAATGCGCAGCGCCGGTTCGTTGGCGGCCAGCAGGGCATCCACCAGGGCCACGGCCTGGGCCGGTTGACCCGCCAGCAGCGCATCACCCACCTGCAGGGCATTGGCGGCCCGGCTGCCCACCAGGGCCTCCACGGCGGCGAGGCTGATGGCTTGCCCTGCCCCCACGTACAGCGACAGCTTCTCCAGTTCGCTGGCCAGCCGTGCGCTGTCGCTGCCGATGGCGTCGCACAGGGCCTCCGCGGCGGCGCGCTCCAGCTGGAGCCCCAGTTCGCCGGCGGTGCGTTGCACCAGCTCCAGCTGACCGCCCCCATCCCACACCGCCGGCAGCTGGAAACTGCGCTCCAGGGCTTGACCAGCCTTGACCAACTTCTGCAGCGCTTTGGTGGTGCGCAGCCGGGCATCGGGTTTGCCGGGGTTGATCAGCAGCAGCTGGCAGCTGTCGGGAATCAGGGGCAGAGCCGCCTCCAGTTGATCCGCCAGGTCCGCCGGGCATTGGTTGCAAAACGGACTCCGCTGCAGCGCCACCACCCGATCGCCCCCTCCGAAGGGAGGGGTGCGGGCCTCCGCCAGGGCCTGGCTGGCTTGGGCGGGATCGCTGCCATCCAACCGGCTGAGGTTGATGCTCTGCCAGGCGGGGTCGGTGTGGCGCTCGATCAGGGCCTCCACGGCCCGGCTGCGGGCCGCGTCGTCGTCACCCCAGAGCAGATGGATCGGCATCAGATCCGCAGGGCGCTCAGCACCGGGTGTTGGCCAGTTTGGGCCAGGGCAGGGTGATCGGTGATCAACACGGAGGCGTGGCTGTGGATCGCCGTGGCCAGTTCGATGGCGCTGATCTCATCGAGCTGGGGTTCCTGCTGCCGCAGCCGCACTGCGGCGGCGGTGATCGTGGTGTCAGGGTTCACCAGCTGCCAGTGGCGGCCATCGGCAAAGGCGCTGGCGTAACGCTGGGCCAGGGCCTCATCGCCGCAGGCCAGGGGCCCCTCCAGCACCCGCATCAGGCTCACGCTGCTCACCACCCCCAACCAGTAGCCCTCGCCAATCCCCTGAAGCATCGGGCCCAGATACGTGCCGGTGCCCTTGGCGTCGCAGAGGAACGCCACCAGGGCGCTGCCATCGAAGGCCACCTTGGCGCCGTGGTTCAGCAGCCGGGGTTCAAAGGCCTGGTTTCGTTGCAGGGGTTGCACGAAGGGCGGCGGCGGCGGTGCAGGCCTGGCGGGGCGTGGGGAGTCACGGTTCCAGCAATGGCGACCGCTGCCCTGCAGGCCCGTGATCGCCTGGATCCGCTGCTGGCGCCGCACCGGGTCGATGGCCGGTTGATCCCCCAAGGGCACCAGGGCCGCCTGGGGTTGTTGGTGGCGGCAGATCACAAACCGCTCGCCGTTGGCGGCGCGGCTGAGCAATTCCGGCAGACGGCGGCGGGCCTCCTCCACGCCGAGCCCCGTGCTGCCGTCGGGGAGGTGGGTTGTCATCGCAGGAGCTCGCTGGCGTTCTGTACAGGTTGTACAGCGTCTGCACGGCCTACAGGCTGTACAGAATTTGTCCATCCACGACAAGGGTTCCCCTGCCCCCCCACAGCCCGCCCGCCGACTCCGCCCCCTTCGATCACCCGATCTTCAGCGAGAGCCTCCGCCGCATCCGCGCCCTGCTGGCTGAGCAGCCGCTGACCCCCCACGGGCCCCAGCTCGACACCCTGCCGCCAGCGGAACAGGACGTGCTGCTGCGGGTGATCCACAGCGGCGGCGACATCAGCTTGGCCGCTGATCTGCGCTGGTCGCCGGATGCCTGCACAGCCGGCCTGGAGGCCCTGGCCGCTGGCGCCACGGTGCTCACCGACACCGCCATGGCGGTGGCTGCGGTGGCTCCGATGGCCCGCCGCACCTTTGGCAACCCCGTGCGCAGCGTGCTCGATTGGGCCCCCGAGCCGGCGCCCCCTGGCTGCACCCGTGCGGCCGTCGGCATGGAGAGGGCCCTCAGCGAGCTCAGCCCCTGCGTGGTGCTGATCGGCAGTGCCCCCACGGCCCTGGAGCAGCTGTTGGCGTTGGTGGCCCGGGGGGCGTGTCCGGCGCCCGCCCTGGTGATCGGCATGCCGGTGGGGTTTGTGGGGGTGGCGGAGAGCAAGCGCCACCTCGCCGAGGCCCACCACCTGCCCCAAATCCGCCTGGAGGGCAGCCGCGGCGGCGCCGGGCTGGTGGGGGCGGCGGCCAATGCGCTGCTGCGCCGGGCCTGGTTGGATCAGGCCGCGGCGGGCTGATCGGCGTTGGGTTCGCTCTCCCCCACGGCCACATGGCTGTTGGCCTCGATG
The DNA here is from genome assembly GCA_963923815.1 of uncultured bacterium. GTDB lineage: Bacteria > Cyanobacteriota > Cyanobacteriia > PCC-6307 > Cyanobiaceae > Vulcanococcus. Next base: position 3,605 of record CAWUND010000070.1, on the reverse strand, counting down.
CGGCCCAGCACCTGGCGGGCCCGCAGCACCACGGCCGCCGGCACCCCCGCCAGCCGCGCCGCTTCGATGCCGTAGCTGCGGTTGGCGCCACCGCTCACCACCCGGTGCAGGAAGCGCAGGTCGTTGCCGGTGTCCTCCACCAGCACCTGGGCATTGGCCACGTTGGGCCGCTGCTGCGCCAGCGCATTGAGCTCGTGGTAGTGGGTGGCGAACACGCTGCGGGCACCGATCTGGTCGGCCAGGTATTCCGCCACCGCCCAGGCGATGGAGAGGCCATCGAACGTGGCGGTGCCCCGTCCGATTTCATCGAGCAGCACCAGCGAGCGCGCACTGGCGTGGTGAAGGATGTTGGCGGTTTCCGCCATCTCCACCATGAACGTGGACTGGCCGGCGCTGAGGTCGTCGCCGGCCCCCACCCGCGTGAAGATCCGATCGGCGATCCCCAGCCGGGCGGATTGGGCTGGGATCCAGCTGCCGATTTGGGCCATCAGCTGCAGCAGCCCCGTTTGGCGCAGGTAGCAGCTCTTGCCGCTGGCGTTGGGCCCCGTGAGCACCAGCAGGTCGGGATGGGGGGCGCCCCCCAGGGCAATGGCGTTGGGGGTGAACGGTTCCTCCACCAGCAGTTGCTCCACCACCGGGTGGCGTCCCGCCTCGATCTGCAGCAGCCGGGCCTCCGGCCCCTGCGGATCGGTGATCTCCGGCCGGCAGTACCCCGCGGTGGCCGCCAGTTCCGCCAGGGAGGCCAGGGCATCGAGCTCGGCCACCAGCCGCGCCGCCGCCCGGATCGGGCCCGCCTCGGCGCCCACCCGCTGTCGCAGCTCGCAGAACAGCTCGTATTCCCGCTGGGCGGCCCGGGCCTTGAGCTGCAGGATCCGCCCTTCGCGGCCCTTGAGCTCCGGTGTCACAAACCGCTCTTCATTGGCCAGGGTCTGGCGCCGAATCCAGTGGTCCGGCACCCCCTTGGCCTTGGCTTTGCTCACCGCCAGGAAATACCCGAAGGTGCGGTGGTACTGCAGCTTGAGGGTGGGGATGCCGCTGGCGCTGCGTTCCGCCAGCTCCTGCTCGGCGAGCCAGGCGTCCTGATCGTCGAGTTGGTTGCGCAGGCCATCGAGCTGCGGGTCCACGCCGTCGTGGATCAGGCCCCCCTCGCTGAGGCTCAAGGGCGGCGTGTCCAGCAGCACATGGCGCAGCTCCGTCGCCAGGGCCTGCAGTTGCGGCCAGGGTTGAGCCAACGCCACCAGCGGGGGGCTACTCACCTGCGCCTGGTTCATCAGGGCCGCCAGTTGGGGCAGCCGTTCCAGGCCATCCGCCAGGGCCACCAGATCCCGGGCCGAGGCGGTGCCGGCCCCGGCACGGCCCGCCAACCGCTCCAGATCCCCCATGGGCCGCAGCAGGCGCCGCACCGCCTGGCGCAGCTGGCGCTGGCTCACCAGGTCTGCCACGCCGTCCTGACGGCAGAGGATCGTCGGGCGGTGCACCAGCGGCGCCTCAATCCAGCGCCGCAGGCAGCGGCCCCCCATGGCGGTCATGGTGCGATCCAGGGCCCAGAGCAGCGACCCCTGGAAGCCGCCCCCCAGCTGGGTGCGGGTGAGCTCCAGGTTGCGGCGGGTGGCGGCATCCAGCACCAGCTGGTCGCCGGCGTGCCAGGTGGTGGGCAGTTCCAGCGGAATGGCGTGGCCCGGCTGGGTGTCGTCGAGGTAGCGCAGCAGACCCCCCGCCGCCCGCATCCCCAGGGGCATCTCCCCCAGGCCCAGGCCATCGAGGCTGGCCAGCTCAAACCGCTTCAGCAGCACCGTTTTGGCCTCTTTGGCACCAAAGGGGGTGCGGGGCAGGCGCGTCAGCCGCAGGGCATCGGGGCACCAGGCGGGGGCCGTCGTGGTGGGGCTGTCATCAGCGGGCCACAGCACCTCCGCCGCATCCACCTGCAGCAGCTCCTGGTGCAGCAGATCGCTGCCTTCCCGCTCGGTAACGCGGAACTCGCCGGTGCTCACATCCGCCACCGCCAGGCCCCAGCGGGCGCCCTGGGGGTCGAGCACCACGGCACACAGCCAGTTGTTGCGGCGGGCACTGAGCAGCCCCTCCTCCAGCACCGTGCCGGGGGTGAGCACCCGGGTGATGTCCCGCTTCAGCAGGGCCCCCTTGGCCGGGGTGGTTTCCAGCTGGTCGCAGAGGGCCACGCTGAGGCCGCGGCCCACCAGATCGGCGCAGTAGCGCTCGGCGGCGTGGTGGGGGATGCCCGCCATCGGCACCCGCCCGATGGCCTTGCCGGCGTCCTTGCCGGTGAGGGTGAGCTCCAGCAGCCGCGACAGCTGGATCGCATCCTCAAAGAAGCACTCGAAGAAATCCCCCAGCCGGTAGAGCAGCACCCGCTCGGGATGGGCCGCCTTCAGCTCCACGTAGTGGCGCAGCATCGGCGTGAGCTGCTGTGGATCCACCAGGCTGTGGTGGTGCCAGGGGGGCAGGTCGTTGCCCTCGGCGGCAGGGGTGGCCGGGCTGAGGTCGGCCTGTGGTGTCTGGGTTTGGCGCCGTTGCCGCGGTCGCCGCTGGGCGTCGGCGATCAGCTGATCATCGGCCTGCGCCTCGGCCGCTGGCTCCAGCGGCTTGGCACTGCCCCCAAACAGATCCCCCTGCAGGGCCACCTCGGGCGACTGCTCAGGGGGAACGGCCAAGGCTCAGCGGCATGGGTCCGTGATCGTAGGGGCCCTGTCCCAGGGGGCCAACACCGCGGGGCCCGCCACAACATGTGAAGGATCGCGGCAGGGGCGCCGGGGGCGCGGAAACCCCCATGGGAGAATCCACCAACTGACCGGCCGGCCCAGCCGCTGTTCCATGACGATCCTCAACACCCTTACCGTTCTGGCGCTGGTGGTGCTGTCGTTCGCGCTGATCGTGGCCGTGCCGGTGCTCTACGCCAGCGACGACACCAGCGGCCGCTCCAACCGCCTGATCCTGCTGGGCGGCTTGGCCTGGGTGGCCCTGGTGCTGGTGAATTGGGGCATGAGCTTCTTCGTGGTTTGAAGCCCGAACGAGGCCCTGTTTAGGCTGAACGGATCAGAGATCCGTCGTTGTGAGCGTTTTTGAAGGCCAATTCACCGGTGCGCAGGCCTTGCGCATCGCGGTGGTGGTGGCCCGGTTCAACGATTTGGTCACCAGCAAGCTGCTGAGCGGCTGCCTGGATTGCCTGGGGCGCCACGGCATCGACACCGGCGCCAACAGTGCCCAGCTCGACGTGGCCTGGGTGCCCGGCAGCTTTGAAATCCCCCTGGTGGCCCAGCGCTTGGCGGCCAGCGGCCGCTACCAGGCGGTGATCACCTTGGGCGCCGTAATCCGCGGCGATACGCCCCACTTCGATGTGGTGGTGGCCGAAGTGAGCAAGGGCGTGGCCGCCGTGAGCCGCGACACCGGGGTGCCGGTGATCTTCGGGGTGCTCACCACCGACACCATGCAGCAGGCCCTCGAGCGGGCTGGCATCAAGAGCAACCTGGGCTGGAGCTACGGCCTGCAGGCGATCGAGATGGGCAGCCTCATGGCTGCCCTGCCGGGCTGAGGCGCTGCAGCCGCAGCAGATCCTGGCCAGGGGCCAGTTCAAAGCCCAGCTGGCGGTA
>CAWUND010000069.1:0-6145 GCA_963923815.1 uncultured bacterium | reverse complement strand
GTAGCCCGCTCAGGCCGGCAGGTAGTAGCGCACCAGGGTGAACACACGGCTGCGGTGGGCATCGAGGGCGCGGCGCAGATTCACCCCCCGTTGGTTGAGCAGCAGATCGTCGAAGCGGTAGCGGGGGATCGCCATCGGCATCACGATCGTGAAGCTGGTGTCGGGGTGACGGATCTCCTCCGCCTCCACGAAGGCGGCAAACGGCTCCACCAAGGAGGCGTAGGGGCTTTCGAGCAGCTTCAGCTCCAAGCCACCGCCCTCAGGCCCCTCAGCCACCAGCTCCTGCCAGTGCTGGCGGATCTGCGCGGGGTTGTCCTCCTCGGCGCACACCCACACCGCCACCACCCGATCCGACACGCGGCAGGCGTAGCGCAGGGCATCGAGGCTGGGTTGGCTGTAGGAGGGCAGCCACACGATGCTCTGGTTGCCCAGCGGCTCTGGGCGGGGCGGCAGCCGCAGCGGGGGCTGGGGCCCCGGCGGCAGGGCGATGGCCGCATACACATGCCGGTAGCGCCGGCGCACCCGCGCCAGCAGGGCCACCAGCAGCGGCACCGCGATCACCACACTCCAGGCGCCTTCGCTGAATTTGCTCACCACGATCACCAGCAACACCAGCGAGGTGACCACCGCACCCACGGCATTCATCAGCATTCGGCCGCGCCAACCCGCCCCCCGCAGGCGCTGCCAATGGCGCACCATCCCCGCCTGCGACAGGCTGAAGGCCGTGAACACCCCCAGGGCGTAGAGGTTCACCGCCACCGTGGTGTCGCCCCGGGCGATCAGGATCACGGCGCCGGCCACCACCGACAGCACCACGATGCCGTTCTGGAACACCAGCCGGTCGCCCACCCAGGCCATCTGACGCGGCAGAAAGCGGTCGTTCGCCAGCAGCGCCGCCAAGCGGGGGAAATCGGCGAAGGCGGTGTTGGCCGCCAGGGTGAGGATCAACAGCGTGCTGATCTGCAGGGCCCAAAACAGGGGGCTGCCCGGGCCAAACACCCGCAGGCCGATCTGGGCCAACACGGTGCGATCGGGATGGGGCGCCACCCCATACAAAAAGCCAAGGCCACTCACCGCCACAAACATCAACGCGAGCATCAGGCCCATCACCAACAGGGTGTTGCGGGCGCGCTCCGCCGAGGGCTCGCGGAACACCTTCACCCCATTGGCAATGGCTTCAATGCCGGTCATGGCGGAGCAGCCGGAGCTGAACGCCCGCAGGATCAAAAACCAGCCCAGCGGCTGCACGGCCGTGATCAGCGGCGGCGGGTCGGGGTGAAACCCATGCACCTGCAGCAGGTTCTGCAGGCCGAAGGCCGCCAGCAGGGCCAGCATCACCACGAAGCCGTAGGTGGGCAGGGCGAACACCCGGCCGGCCTGCTTGAGGCCGCGCATGTTGATCCAGGCCACCACCACCAGCAACCCCAGGGCCAGGGCGGTTTCGTGGGGCAGCAGGGCCGGGTGCAGCGAGGAGAGGGCCTGGGTGCCGGCCATCAGGCTCACCGCGGCGGTGAGGCTGTAATCCACCAACAGGGCCGCCGCCGCCACCAGGCTGGGCAGCACCCCCAGGTTTTCGCGGGCCACCACATAGGAGCCGCCCCCGTGGGGGTAGGCCTCGATCGTCTGCCGGTAGGAGAGCACCACCACGGCGATCAACAGCACAATCGCGCCGGTGATCGGCAGCGACAGCGACAGGGCGCCGCTGCCGGCGAGCACCAACACCCCGAGGGCGGCCTCCGTGGCATAGGCCACCGAGGAGAGGGCATCGGAGCTGAGGATCGGCAGGGCCGCAAAGCCCGGCAACTTCTCCTCGTCGCCGGCGCTGCGGGGCAACGGCCGCCCCAGCAGGTGCTGCACCAGGTTGAACGCCACGGGCTCGATCGGCTCAACCCCCACCATGCACCGATCCGGGGCATTTGCGCCGCGACCCCCACCGGTGCCATGACAGAGACAACGCCGTGGGGGGAGGCCCCGTGCGCTCCACCCTCAACGCTCTGCTCCAGCAGCTGGTGCAACGCGGCTGGCCCAAGCTGGATCTGCAGCGGGGGCTGCCGCGGCCACCCCCCAGCGGCCCCTGGTGGACCATCGACCTGGGCAGCCCCGAGGAGGGTCAGGTCACCACGGTGACCCTGCATCCCTGGCAGCAGGGGCTGCTGGAGTTCACGATCACGGTGCTCGCCGATGGCGACGACCAGATCCAATCGTTTGAGCTGGAATGCAACGCCATGCCGATCCCGGTGGCGTTGATCAACTGGTGGGGCGGATTGGATGCCGCCCTCACCCAGGCGGGCTGGCTGCGGGATCAGCTGATCACCGCCTGGGATCGGGAAATCAGCCTCGGCGGCGAATTGCCCTAGAGCTCACCCAAAGCGGCGGCGGCCGTCGTTGAAGCTGCCGAAGCTGGCCACCTCAGCGGAGCCCGCGGCCGCTTCCGCGCGGGAGAGCTTCCACACGTTGCGGCTCACCCGGCGGGCCCGCAGGCCGCCGCGCTCCACCCGGGCGGCGCCGGGGCGGGCCCCCATCAGGTAGGTCACCTCGGCGGTGCTCAAGGGGGCACCGGTGCTGAGGGCCAACTCGGTGAGCTCCAGCCGCTGGCGCAGGGCGGCCACATCGCAGCTGCCGCCGTCCTCGGCCTCGTTCCACATCCAGGGCAGCTCGCCGTTGGCGGCCATCTTTTGCATCAGCCCCATGCCCACCAGCGCCAGGGCCTGCTCCGGCTTGAGGTTGGCGTCATCGCCAGCGCCGGCGGCGGCTTTGGTGGAAGCCGAAGAAGCGGTGGGAGCGGTGCGCTTGGCGGCCACGGGCGGTGCTGCGGAGGATGGCCGGACCGTACCGGCCCTTCAACTGCGCCGCAACCAGTCCGGGGCCTGACCGAACCAATCCCCCAGGTCGCCGGGATCCTCGGGATCGGGGCGGAAGGGGGGCTCCGGATCCACCGCCCCCAGGTCGAGCTGGGCCAGCAGCCGATCCACCCCATCGCCGCAGGCGGCCTGCTGCTCGCGGCGGGCCTGGTGCAACCAACCGGCCACGGCGTGGTTGCGCTCGGCAAACTTCTGCACGTAGATGCGCTCCTCCAGCGACACGGAGGCATCGCTGCGGATGCGCTGCAGGATCTCCTGCAGGCGGATGCGGGTGGCGGGCGTGAGCATCGGGCCAAACCGGCGGTGGGCCCGTGTTAGCCACGCCGCCGCAGCTGGTTGTGTCATTGGGCACGGTTGGCCCAGGCCGGTCAGGATCCGCCCACGCCTGGGGCCTTGGAGCCAGGCGGTAAGATCGCCGCGCTCCAACCGGCGTGCGTGTCCCGCAGCCGATCGGCCCCCTGGAGCGATTCATTTCATTGCCCGCAAGCACCCCCAGGCGACGCACCACAGCGGTGCAGATCACGGGCACCGACCTGGGGTTCAGCGCCAGTGGCACGCCCCTGGATGAGCTGCATCCCTCGGCCGCCAGCTGTGTGATCACCACCGACAGCGAGGCCCGGCTGGTGAGCCAGGCCAGCGCGGTGGAGTCGATCGAGCTGCGCACCTATGTGTTTCTCGATTCCCTGCAGCCCCAGCTGGCGGCCTACATGGGCACCGTGAGCCAGGGTTTCCTGCCGATCCCCGGCGACGCCTGCCTGTGGCTGGAGGTGTCCCCCGGCATGGCGGTGCACCGGGTCACCGACATTTCGCTCAAGGCCAGCACCGTGCGCCTGGGGCAAATGGTGGTGGAGCGGGCCTTTGGCTCCCTGGCGCTCTACCACCGCGACCAGAGCAACGTGCTCCACTCCGGTGATGTGGTGCTGGAGGCCATCGGCAGCCGCGTGGAGCAGCGCACCCGCTGCAGCGTCACCTGGACCGAGATCATCCGCGCCATCACCCCCGACCACGCCGTGTTGATCAACCGCCAAAACCGGCGCGGCTCGATGATTCAGTCGGGGATGAGCATGTTCATCCTGGAAACCGAGCCCGCCGGCTACGTGCTGCTGGCGGCCAACGAAGCCGAGAAATCCAGCAACATCACCGTGGTGGATGTGAAGGCGGTGGGCGCCTTCGGCCGCCTCACCCTGGCCGGCTGGGAGGGGGATGTGGAGGAGGCCGCCGCCGCCGCCATGCGCTCGGTGGAGCAGATCAACCGGCGCGCTCGATCCTGAGCAACCGCTTGAGGTCCGGGGCCATGGCCCGGGCCGCCTTGCCGCGGGAGCCCAGCTTGTGGCGCAGGTGCGGCGGCATTTGGGCGTAGGTCATGCCCGCTTCGCGCACCCAGAAGATCGGGTCGTAGCCGCCGCCCTCCCCCTCCGGGGCCAGCAGAATCTCGCCGCGGCAGATGCCCTGGGCCTCCAGCACCGCTTCCCCCTCGGGGTTGGCCAGCACCATGGCGCTGTTGAAGCTGGCGCTGCGGTAAGGGCTATCCCCCAGCTCCCGCAGCAGCCGGGCAATCCGCTCCGGATCGGTGGCGGCGTAGCGGGCCGAGTAGAGGCCGGGTTCACCGCCCAGGGCATCCACCTCCAGGCCGGAGTCGTCGGCCAGGGCCCACTGGCCCGTGATCCGGGCCACTTCGGTGGCCTTCAGGCGCGCATTCTCTAAATAGGTGGAGCCGGTTTCCTCAATCTCCAAGCCCTCCGGCTGGCGGCGCACCTCCAGCTGCACGGCATCGAGCATCGCCGTGATCTCCGCCACCTTGTGGGGATTGCCGCTGGCGATCACGAGCACGGGGGGCCGGCAGGGGGCCCCATTGTGCCGGGTGGGGTCGCCGCCAAGGGTGTGAGGCAGGTTGGGTTGAACATTCCACCCCCCGAACAAGTCCAGGGGCTCCTGCCTCGGACAAAACCGTAGGGAGGGCATCTCGGGGCGGCAAGCCCGTGCGGCGAGATGTGTGCAGCCGGCAACAGATGTGCGCCCCCGGCCTAGCTTGATCCGGCGGAACAGCACAGCCGGGTATGGACACCAGTCTGGTTCTGCAGAACCTGCTCACCCCACCGGTTCTGTTCTTTTTCCTGGGGGTGATCGCGGTGCTGGTGCGCTCGGATCTGGAGATCCCGGCGCCCCTGCCCAAGCTGTTTTCGCTCTATTTATTGCTGGCGATCGGCTTCAAAGGCGGCCTGGAGCTGCAGCACAGCGGCATCAGCGGCCCGGTGCTGCCCACCATCGCCGCGGCGGTGGTGATGTCGCTGGCGGTGCCGCTCTACAGCTTTCTGGTGCTGCGGCTGAAGCTCGATGGCTTCAACGCCGCCGCCATCGCCGCCACCTACGGCTCGATCAGCGCCGTGACCTTCATCACCGCCGAGAGCTTTTTGGAAACCCAAAAGCTCCCCCACGACGGCTTCATGGTGGCGGCCCTGGCCCTGATGGAATCGCCGGCGATCATCGTGGGCCTGCTGCTGGTGAAGCTGGCCAGCACCCAGCAGCGGCCCGACAACGGCCGCATGCGCTGGGGGGCGGTGCTGCACGAGGCCATGCTCAACGGCTCGGTGTATCTGCTGGTGGGGAGCCTGCTGATCGGCTACCTCTCCGCGGCCAACAGCCCCCACAGCGTGGAGAAGATGCTGCCCTTCACCGACAAGCTCTTCTACGGCTCCCTGAGCTTCTTCCTCCTCGACATGGGCATCGTGGCGGCCCAGCGGCTGGCCGACCTGCGCCGCGCCGGCAGCTTCCTGATTGGCTTCTCGGTGCTGATGCCCCTGTTCAACGCCGTGGTGGGGGCCCTGATCGCCCGGGGGCTGGGGCTGGAGGCGGGCAATGCCCTGCTGTTTGTGGTGCTCTGCGCCAGCGCCTCCTACATCGCGGTGCCGGCCGCCATGCGCATGACCGTGCCGGAGGCCAACCCCAGCTACTACATCTCCACGGCCCTGGGGCTCACCTTTCCCTTCAACATCATTGTGGGAATACCGCTGTATATGGCGCTGGTGAACAAACTGGTGGTGTCCGCAGGTTGATGGGATGAAACGCCTCGATCTGATCATCAGCGAGCGGGAACTGGATTCCGTGCTCAAGGCCATCGATGCGGCCGGCTCGCCGGGCTACACGGTGATGAAGCACGTCACCGGCAAGGGCCCCCATGGGTCGGTGTCGGAGGCGATGGACTTCAGCGGCCTGGGCGCCAATGCCCACGTGATCGTGTTTTGCCAGCCGGAAATCCTGGAGCAGGTGCGCCAGGGCATCCAACC
>CAWUND010000068.1:0-6145 GCA_963923815.1 uncultured bacterium | reverse complement strand
GCCAGCGCCTACGCCAGCGCCGATGCCTTCCTGTTCCCCAGCAGCACCGAAACCCTCGGGCTGGTGCTGCTGGAGGCCATGGCCGCCGGCTGCCCGGTGGTGGGGGCCAACCGCGGCGGCATCCCCGACATCGTGAGCGATGGGGAGAACGGCTGCCTGTACGAGCCGGAAGGGCCCGACGGCGGAGCCGGCAGCCTCACGGCGGCCACCCTGCGCCTTCTGGGCGACCCGGAGCAACGGCAACAGCTGCGCCGCAATGCCCGCCAGGAGGCGGAGCGCTGGGGCTGGGCTGGGGCCACCGAACAGCTGCGGCGCTATTACCGCGGCGTGCTCAGCGCACAGCCGCAGGTTTCGCTGCCGGGCTGACCCCCCGGAACCAGACGGTCATCAGCGCCTTCACCATCGGGGCCGCCACGGTGCCGCCGTAGCCGCCGCTGTTTTCGCCGAAGGCCACGATCACCAGGGTGGGTTTACCCGCGGGTGCGTAGCCGCCAAACCAGGCGTGGTCGGGCCGGGGGGGATCTTCACCGGTGCCGGTCTTGCCCGCCACGGGGGGAAGGCTGGGGTCGTTGAGCACGCGGCCGGTGCCCTCGGTCACCACCATCCGCAGCCCCTTGCGCAGGGTGCGCAGGGTGGCGGCCTTGAGGCCGATCCAGCGGCGCTCCACCGGCCGCTCCACCACGTGGGGGGTCACCAGCCAGCCCCCGTTCGACACGGCGGCGTACAAGCGCGCCATCTGCAACGGCGTCACCAGCACCGGCCCCTGGCCGATGGAGGAGCTGATCGTGTCCACCACGGTCCAGGGCTCGCCGTACACCTTCTGCTTCCAAGCCTCATCACCGAGCAAGCCGGAGCCGTCCTCATCCTTGAGCTCAATGCCGGTGAGGTGGCCGTAGCCCATGCGGCGGGCCGCCTTGAACAGCTCCTTGGGGCCCACCTTCAGGCCCACCTGGTAGTAGAAGCTGTTGCTGCTCACCGCCAGCGCCATGGGGAAACCAATGGCGCCGAAGCTGCCGTGGTCGCCGTAGCAGCGGCCGCGGTAGCAGAAGGAATGGGTGGTCGGGAACTTCGAGCCTTCCGGCACCCGCCCCGACTCGATGCCGGCGATGGTGGTCACCAACTTGAACGTGCTGGCGGGGGGATAGCCCTGGAAGGCGCGGTTGAGCATCGGCGCCTCCGGCCCCCCCAGGGCGGTCCACTGGGCGGCGGTGGGGCCGGTGGCAAAAATGTTGGGGTCGAAGTTGGGCCGGCTGGCCATGGCGCGGATGGCGCCGGTCTGCGGGTCCATGGCCACGATCGCCCCCTTGCGCACCCCCGCCAGGGCCCGCTCCGCAGCCTTCTGCAGCTCCAGGTCGAGGGTGAGGCGCAGGTCTTTGCCGGGCTTGGCCTGCTTGTCGCCGAGCACCCGCTGCACCTGCCCTGCCGCGTTCACCTCCAGCTGCTGGCCGCCCCATTCGCCGCGCAGGTGGCGCTCAAAGGCGTTCTCGATGCCGCTGCGGCCGATGCGGTCTTGCATGCGGTAGCCCTTGGCCTCGAGGCGGTCGAATTCCTCGGCGGTGATGGGGCTGGTGTAACCCAGCACGTGGGCGCCGAGCGTGCCGTAGGGGTAGGCCCGTTGGTAGTCGACATCCACCTCCGCACCGCGCAGGTTGGAGGCCTGCTCCCGGAACCGCAGCACCTGCTCGGGCTTGAGGTTGTACACAAGCTCGATCCGGTACCCCTCCTCATTGGCGCCGTTGCGGCGCCGCTCATCCAACGCCGCCGGCGTCACGCCAATCACCTGGGCCAGGCGATCACGCAGGGCCGGCCACTGGGGGGCGGGCACCTGGCGGGGCTGCACGTAGAGGTTGTAGGTGAGGCGGCTGGACACCAGCACCTGGCCATTGCGATCCAGGATCCGCCCCCGCATCGGATGCCGCGGCACCAGTCGGATGCGGTTTTCATCGGCCCGGGCGCGGTTCTCCTGGCCCTGCACCAACTGCAGCCAACCCAGCCGCAGCACCATGGCGGAAGCGAACAGCACCACCAGCGTCAGCAGCACGGCCGGCTGCTGCTGCATGCCGCTGTGGCGGTGGCCCCCTCCGGCGCTCAGCATGCCGGCCTCAAGGCTCCGCGCCGAGCCGCTGCTCCAGCAGCTGCAGGCGCTCGCCGATGCGGGCCAGGGCCCCCTGCAGGTCGTCTGCTGCGGGTGGCTCCAAGGCATCCGGCGCCGCCGCCGGCGGGGCAGCGGGGGGTTGCTCGAGATCGCGCACCTGCACCTTCATCACCGGATTGCCCAAGCCGGGCTGCAGCCGATCCAGGCTGTCACGCAGCTGGCGCGCCGCCGGCTCCCCTTCCTGGCGCAGCTGATCCAGGGAGTCGTCGGCTTGGGTGAAGCCCTCCACCACAGCCCCCACACCGCCCCGGCGGGCACGATCCACCACCGCCAACCCCAGGGGCAGCCACTGCTGCATCACCGCCAGCCGTAGGGCATCGAGGGGTTGCGAAGCCATCAGGCCAAGCCGGCGGGCTCAAGGGTCACCAGTCTGGCGCGCTCAGCGGGCCGCTTCGATGCCGGGTTGCACGATCTGCTGGCGGCAGTACTGCTGGGAGCCCCACCACCAGCCGGCGCCCACCGCCAGCACGAGCACAGCCGAGAGGGGCAACAACGCCTGACGGGTCACCGGCAGCAGCAGCCACTCGCCCCAGTCGCGCAGCAGGCGCTCCCGATCGAAGCGGCGGCGCTCATTCACCTCCTGCTGCAGACGGCGCCGCAGGGCCTTGCCCACCCAGCGCTCAAACGGCCGCTTCTTGGTCACGGCCATCTTGCGCTCCACCTCCAGCAGCTGGCCCGGCGTGAGCTCGGGGTTGAAGGTGCTGATCAGCTCCAGGCTCTTGAGGAACATCTCCACGGCACCGTCCTTGACGGTGCGCTCCTCATCGCTGAGCAGCTCCCAGTCCAGCTCGGGGTAGAAGCGCAGCCGGTTGGTCACGATCTGGTCCTCCGGCAACTGGCCGGGCTCCCGCAACCAACGGTCGGTGTTGGCATCGAAGCGACGCCAGTACAAAAACGGATTGAGATAAACGACCTTGCCGGCCAGCTGAATGCTGTCCTGCTGGAGACGGCGCTGCAGCTGGAGGTCCTGCTGGGGGGCGGCGGTCAAGGCTCCTGGGCCGGGGCCCCGAGGGTAACGGAGCCCTGGGGCCACGGCCATGGGCGGCGAACCGCCCCTATTCCCACTCGATCGTGCCGGGCGGTTTGCTGGTGATGTCGAGCACCACCCGGTTCACCCCCCGCACCTCATTCACGATGCGGTTGGAGATGGTCTCCAGCAGGTCGTAGGGCAAGCGCGACCAATCGGCGGTCATGCCGTCCTCCGACGACACACAACGCAGCACGATCGGGTAGGCGTAGGTGCGCTTGTCGCCCATCACCCCCACGCTGCGCACGGGCAGCAACACGGCAAAGGCCTGCCAGATCTCGTGGTACAGGCCGGCGGTTTTGATCTCCTCCCGCACGATCAGGTCGGCATCCCGCAGGATGTCGAGCTTGTCGTCGGTCACTTCCCCCAGGATGCGGATCGCCAGGCCCGGGCCCGGGAACGGGTGACGGCCCACGATCTCCTCCGGCAGCCCCAGGGTGCGGCCCACCTTGCGCACCTCGTCTTTGAACAGCTTGCGCAGGGGCTCCACCAACTTGAACTGCAGGTCTTTGGGGAGGCCGCCCACGTTGTGGTGGCTCTTGATCTTCACCGCCACCCGTTCGCCGGTCTTGGGGTCGACGTTGGTGCCGGCGCTCTCGATCACATCGGGGTAGAGGGTGCCCTGGGCCAGGTAATCGAAGGGGCCGAGCCGCTTGCTCTCCTCTTCAAACACGCGGATGAACTCGGTGCCGATCAGCTTGCGCTTCTCTTCGGGGTCGGTGACCCCGGCCAGCTTGTTGATGAACCGTTCGCGGGCGTTGATGTACTCCACCCGGATGTGGAACTTGCGGTCGAAGAACTCCATCAGGAACTCCGGCTCGCCTTTGCGCATGAACCCCTGGTCGATGAACATGCAGGTGAGCTGATCACCGATCGCCTTGTGCAGCAGGAAGGCGAGGGTGGAGGAGTCAACGCCGCCGGAGAGGGCCAGCAACACGCGCTTGTCGCCCACCTGGCGGCGCACATCGGCCACGGCCTCATCAATGAAGGCGGCGGTGGTCCAGTCGGGCAGGCAACCGCAGATGTGGTACACGAAGTTGCGCAGCAGGGCCATGCCGCACACGGAGTGCACCACCTCGGGGTGGAACTGCACGCCATAGAGCCGGCGGCTGTGGTCGGCCACCGCCGCCTCGGGGGTGTTGTCGGTGTGGGCCAGGCGCACGAAGCCGCTGGGCAACCGCTCCACCGAATCGCCATGGCTCATCCACATCGTCGAGCCCTCGTCGACGTTGGTGAGCAGATCCGTGGGGTCGTCCACGTAGAGCGGTGCCTTGCCGTATTCAGCACGGCCGGCGGCCACCACCGAGCCCCCCAGCTGCTGCACCATCAGCTGCATCCCGTAGCAAACCCCGAGCACGGGGATGCCCAGGTTCCAGAGCTCGGGATCGCAGAGCGGCGCATGCTCCGCGTACACCGAACTGGGGCCACCGCTGAGGATGATCCCCTTGGGGTTGATGGCCTTGAGCTCCTCCGCAGTGGTGCTGCAGGCCATCACCAGCGAGTACACCTCGGTTTCCCGCACGCGGCGGGCGATCAGCTCCGAATACTGGGAGCCGAAATCGAGGATCACGATCGCCGGGTGGCGATTGGTTTCACCGATGGCTGGGGTACTCACGTGCGGCCGGGGCAGTGGCTTCACCCTAGGTCTCGGTCCTGAAACGCCTGCAGCAACTGCTGCCCCAGCGGTCCGGTGGCGCACACCTCACGGCTGCGGTCAAACAGCACCGCCCCCACCTGCAGGTGCTCTTGGCCGTGGCGAGCCAGGTAGGCCCGGCTGCGCTGCTCCACGGCGGCGGCAACCCGTTGGCGCAGGGCGGCGGCGGCGGCCCCATCCCAGGCCGCCAAGCCCCGCAGGGCCTCATCCACGCTCACGGCCGTGGCCAGGGCCTGGAGCTGCGGGGCGGGCAGCCCCTGCAGCACCCCCTGGCAGGTGAGCACCTCCAGGCGGCCGTCGGCCAAATGGTGGTGGGTGTGGAAGATGCCGCCCGCCAGCTTGATCAACTTCCCCTGGTACCCAAACAGCAGCAGCCGCCGCACCCCCTGCTCGGCGGCGGCCACCAACAAGGGCCCAATCCAGTTGCCGGCCTTGAGCAGCAGCGCCGCCGGCAGCCCCAGGCGCGGCGCCAGATCGAGGCCGTTCTCGCCGATCACCAACACCAGATCCGCGGCGCCATCCGCCGTGGCCGCACGGCGGGCCAGCTCAGCCCGCGCCGCCGCCAGCTGATCGGGGGCGGCACTGGCCTGCACCTGGGCCTGGGTGCCAATCAGCGCCAGGCCGTCCACCACGCCGAAGGCCGCATTGCTGGTGCGCTCCGCCAGGCGGCGGCCGCTGGGAAAGATCAACCGCAGCCGCACGCCGCGCTGCGGCGGCAGCAACGGCCGCAGGTTGTGCTCCAGCAGGGCGCGGGCAAAGTCCGACAGGCAGAGGCGCCGGGAGTCGGCATGCACCCCCACCCCCTCACCGGCCTCCAGCTGCAGCCAGTGGTCAGACGGCAGCTCCCCTAGGGGCACCCAGCTGGCCTCCACCCACACCACCAACCCCCGGGTGAGGTCCAAGCCCGGGCCCGGCTCACAGCGGGCCACCGCCAGGGCCCGGCCTTCGCCCAGGGGCGCCGCCGCCACCACCGGCACCGGCTCCAGGTGCTCGCCACCGGAGGCTGGGTCCAACTGCAGGGGCTGCTCGGCCTGGAAGGGCTCCCCCCGCAGCTGCACCACGGCGGCCCGCGCCGCCGCCGCCACCCACACCGGCAGCGTGTAACCGGACTCAGCCATGGCCACCGTTTTTTAAGGTGGTCGATTGCGCCACCGCGGCCACCACCCGCCCCCCGCCATGCAGGACAAGCTCACCCTGATGATCCCCGGCCCCACCCCGGTGCCGGAAACCGTCCTGCAGGCGATGGGCCGCCATCCGATCGGCCACCGCAGCGCCGACTTTCAACGCATCGTCAAGCGCACCACCGAAC
>CAWUND010000067.1:0-6212 GCA_963923815.1 uncultured bacterium | reverse complement strand
GAGGGCCAGCACCGCCTGGGGGTAGCCAAACCAGCGTTTGGCGGATGGGTAGAGCAGCACCGGCGGCAGGGCGGCCAGCGCCAGGGCCAGGCAGAGGCCGCGGCTGGTGGGCGGTAGGCCCCACACCACCACCGCCAGCGCCGCCAGCAGGCAGAGGGCCAGCAGCACCAGGGCGCCGGCCACACCGATGCGTCCGCTGGCCAGGGGCCGCTGGCGGGTGCGCTCCACCTGGGGGTCGATGCGCCGGTCCCACAGGTCGTTGGCCACGCAGCCGGCCCCGCTCACCGCCAACCCCCCCAGCACAATCCAGCCCACCAGGGGCGCCGGCGGCGGTGCGGCCGGTTGCAGCCACAGGCTCCAGCCCGCGGGGATCAGCAGGATCAGCCGGCCACTGGGTTTGTCCCAACGCAGCAGCCCCAGCCAGGCCTGCAGCAGCGGCGACGTGCCCGGTCGGTCGGAGGCCACGGGGTGGAGGGCTGTTGGCGGGCACCCTAGGGCTGCTGGCCGGGGCTGCAGCGGTGCGAAAGTGGCCCCGCTTCTGCGGCCATGGACGCTTGACCGAGTCCCCCAGCAGCTCGATCCGCCCGGTGGCGGGCATCGACATCGGCACCAATTCGATTCACCTGCTCATCGCCCAGGTGGACACGGCCCTGCGCAGCTTTTCGGTGCTGCTCACCGAGAAGTCGACCACGCGCCTTGGGGAGCGGGATCCGGACAGCGGCGACCTCAGCCCCGACGCGATCGAGCGGGCCTTCACCACCCTGCGCCATTGCCGCGAACTGGCGGCCAGCCATGGGGTGCAGCCGGGGGACGTGGTGACCGCCGCCACCAGTGCCGTGCGCGAGGCCCCCAACGGCCGCGAATTCCTGCAGGCCATCCAGGAGCAGCTGGGCCTGGAGGTGGATCTGGTGAGCGGCCCAGAGGAGGCCCGCCTGATCTACCTGGGGGTGCTCTCGGGCATGGCCTTTGGCGATCAGCCCCACCTGATTCTCGACATCGGCGGCGGGTCCACCGAGCTGGTGCTGGCCGATGGTCGCGATGCCCGTGCCCTCACCAGCACCCGGGTGGGGGCCGTGCGCCTGCAGCGGGAGTTTGTGCACGACGATCCGCTGCCCCCCCAGCGGGTGGAGTTTCTGCGGGCCTTCATCCAGGGGTCGCTGGAGCCGGCGGTGTTGAAGGTGCGTCAACGGATCGAGGCCGGCGAAAAGCCAGTGCTGGTGGCCACCAGCGGCACCGCCATGGCGATTGCCGCGATGGCGGCCGCCGAGGACCCGCGCCCGCCCCTGCGGATGCAGGGCTACCGCATCAGCCGTGAGCGGCTGGATCAGTTGCTGGTGCGCTTGCTGGGGATGACCCCCGCCCAGCGCCGTGCCATGCCGGGTCTGAATGAGCGCCGCGCCGAAATCATCGTGCCCGGGGCCCTGATCCTCCAGACCGCCATGGCGATGCTCGGGGCGAAGGAGTTTGTGGTGTGTGAGCGGGCCCTGCGGGAGGGGCTGATCGTCGACTGGATGTTGCGCAACGATCTGATCGTGGATCGCTTTGCGTTTCAGAGCAGCATCCGCCAGCGCACCGTGCTGCACCAGGCGCAGCGCTATGGGGTGGACCTACCCCGGGCGGAGCGGGTGGCCAGCTACGCCCTCAGCCTCTATGGCCAAACCCAAGGGCTGCTGCACCAGGACGACGGCACCGGCCGGCAGCTGCTGTGGGCGGCGGCCATGCTGCACAGCTGCGGCCAGCACATCAACACCGGGGCGTATCACAAGCACAGTTGGTATCTGATCCACCACGGCGAGCTGCTGGGCTATTCCGATAGTGAGCACCTGATGGTGGCGGCCATCGCCCGCTACCACCGCCGCTCGCTGCCCAAGAAACGCCATGAGGCTTGGCAGCTGCTGGAGGGGCGCGAGCAGCGCCGCCTGGTGGCGTCGATGGCGCTGCTGCTGCGCATGGCGGTGGCCCTCGACCGTCGCCCCCAGCCGGTGGTGGCCGGGATTCAGGTGCGCCGCGACGGCACCAGCGGCTGTTCGATCCGGCTGGAGCCGATGGCCTCAGACCTCGACCTCAGCCTGGAGCGTTGGAGCCTTGCCGCCTGCGCTGGGGCAGTGGAGGAGGCGGTGGGGGTGCGCCTCAGGGTGCTGGAGCCGTCGGCGTAGGGGCCGCAGGCTTGGCCGGCGCTGGCTTGCCGGGAGGCTTGAAGGTGAGCCAGTTGATCTGATCGATGGGCCCCAGGGGTTTGGCAGCGGCCGTGCCCAGGCTGGCCTGCACCAGATCGGGGCGACCGGCGAGCACCCGCAGCCCCTGCCCCAGGGGGAACACCCGGCGGCCGCTGAGGTTGCCCTCGAACAGTTGCTTGTTGCCCACCAGGCTGCGCACCTCGATCCAGCTGGGCTGGGCGCTGCTCAGGGTGAGGCTGGTGGGGGCCAGCACCGGTTTGGCGGCTGGTTTCGCTGCCGGTTTGGCCTTGGGCTTGGCGGTGCTGTTGGCGGTGGGTTGGCGCACCGCCGGAGCCTTGCCGGTGAGGGCCTGCAGTTTCCCCTGGAGCCAAGTGATTTCGTTGGGCAGCCGCTGCCGCTGCTGCCAGCCCCAGGCGCCAGCACTGAGCAGCCCCGCCACCAGGGCCAGGCCGGCGAGGCGTTTGAGGGGGGTGCCCCGCCGCTGCCGCGCGCTGGCCTTGGCTTCGGTGTATTGGCTGGCGGTGAGGCGGTTGGGCCGGCGTTCGTTGTGGTCTTCAACCGCCGTGAGCGGTGCGGGCGCCGGCTTGATCGTGAAGCCCCCCTGCTTTAAGGGCGCCACCAGGGGGTCGATGTCCACCCCCAGGAAGCTGGCCACCCGGCGCGCCTGGGCGATCACAAACACCATCTCGGGCAGCCGTTGCAGATCGGCCTCCTCGAGGGCCTGGAGCTGCTCTTCCCCCATGCGCAGCTGGGCCGCCAATTGGGCGGGCTCCAGGCCGCGCCCTCGGCGGGCCTCCCGCAGGGTGCTGCCGAGATCCACCAGGGCTGCGGTCATCGCGTTGTCCAAGGAGCTCTCCAGGGCGTTCTCCAGGGTGGTCACCGTCGCAGGGTCAGGGGTGGCCTGGCTGGCAGTCACGGCTCGACCAGGGGCTTCGTCGCGGCATTGTGCCCTGAATCGTCAGGTTTTGCCCACACGCCTGTGGCACAACCCAGCCCGGGCCTGGGAAGCCAGTGCTTCAGCGTGCCGCTGAGCCGTAAAAAACCATGGGCGATACTGGATTCGAACCAGTGACCCCTTCCGTGTGAAGGAAGTGCGCTACCGCTGTGCTAATCGCCCGCTTGCGCTGATCGCTCGCGCCCACGCAGCTTAAAACATGGCCTCCCCGCCCCCCGGGCGGAACAGGTGGTCGTGGCTGGCGGAATACAGCAGGGAGCGAGCCGTCTCCGGGGCCCGCAGGGCCGGACTCACCAGATAAAGGGTGGTGCGGATCAGTTGGCGTTCCTCCGTGGCGCTGGCCATGGCGCTGAGGGGCACCACCTGCAGCCATTGATCCGGCCAGCTGACGCGATAGCCGATGGCCACCGGCGTGTCGGCGGGGTAGTGCTGCAGCAGCTCCTGCTGCACCTCAGCCACGTGGCGGGCGCTCAGGTAGAGGCAGAGGGACGCCTGCAGGGCGGCCAGATGCCCCAGGGATTCACGATCGGGAACGCCGGTGCGGCCGCCGGCCCGGCTGAGCACGATGGTTTGCACCAGCCCGGGAATGGTGAGTTCGGCCCGCAGGGCGGCGGCGGTGGCCTGGTAGGCGCTCAAGCCGGGCACCACCTCCACTTCCACCTCGGCATCCAGCAGCCGGCAGAGCTGTTCGTTGAGGGCGCTGTAGAGGCAGGTGTCGCCGTCATGCAGGCGCACCACGCGCCGGCCCGCCGCCACCCGGTCCAGCATCAGGGCCATCACCGCTTCGAGGGTGAGGGTGCTGGTGCGAATCCGCTCGCAGCCCGCCGGGGCCATGGCCGCCAGCTGAGGGTTCACCAGCGAATCCGTCCAGATCAGCACCTCCGCCTGCTCGATGGCGCGGGCGGCCCGCAGCGTGAGCAGGTCGGGGGCACCCGGCCCGGCCCCCACGATCCACACCTTGCCTGCGTTGTTGGGGGTGCCGCTCATGGCTGCCCCTGACGGCTGGGGTCGGGCAGGGGTTGGTGGCGGCCGTACAGCCAGTAGAGGCCAAAGGAGCCGAGGCCGATCAGCAGCAGGCTCATCAGCTGGGCCATGCGCAGGCCACCGGCACAGTCTGGAGGGCTGCCCAGCAGGCAGAGGGGATCGATGCGCAGGCCTTCAATCCAGAGGCGGCCCGTGCTGTAGGCGATCAGATACACGCAGCTCAGGGCGCCAGCCGGAAGTGGCATGCGCCCCCGCAGGCCCCGAAAAAACAGCACCAGCAGCAGCGCCAGCACCCCCAGGTTCCACAGGGATTCGTAGAGAAAGGTGGGGTGGAAGGTGGCTTGATCGAGAAACTCCAGGGGGCGGTTGGCCAGGGGGATGGAGAGTTTCCAGGGCAGATCCGTGGGCAGGCCAAAGGCCTCAGAGTTGAAGAAATTGCCCCAGCGGCCAATGGCCTGGCCGAGGGCCACCGACGGCAGCAGCACATCCAGCAGGTTCCAGAAGGCCAGACGCCGCCAGCGGGCATAGAAGATCACGGCGGCCGTGCCCCCCAGCAGGGCCCCGTGGATGGCGATGCCACCGCGCCACACCGCCAGGGCATCCAGCCAGTTGAGTTGGTATTGCCGCCATTCGAACAGCACGTAGTAGATGCGTGCCCCCAACACCGCCGCCAGCACCAGGATCGGCAGCAGATCGGCAATCAGGGCCGGGTCGATGCCCCGCAGCTTGCCGAGTCTGGTGGCCAGCACCAGGCCCAGCAGCACCGCCAGGGCGATCAGCAGCCCGTACCAGCGCAGTGAAAAGGGGCCCAGCTGAAACAGCAGGGGCCCCGGGGAGGTGAACACGGCGAGGGGCATCAAACGCCTTCGGCGGCCTGAACCTTCTCCACCTGCTTCTTCTTGAGCACCAGCATGATCTGGGCCAGGGCCACGGCAGCGAAGAAGGCCAACAGGCCGTAGATGCGGTTGGGGTTCTGCAGCACCACCTCGGCATCGAGCTGGCCGAAGCCACCCACGTTGGGATCGTTGGTGAGGGCGGCGCCGGCGGCCACCGCATCACCCACCTGGGCGGTCACCGTGGGGCCTGCGGGGATGGTGTCGTTGACGCTGCTGCCATCGGCGGTCTGGATCACCACCACGGAGCCCCCACCATCGCCGGGGTTGATGGCCTTCACGGTGCCGGCCACGGAGGCGGTGAACACGCCGTTGTTGCTCTTCTCACCGGTGGGATACACCTGGCCGCGGCCGCGGTTGCCACCCACGTGCAGCTGGTATTTGCCGAAGTGGATGGCGCTGTCGGTGGCCGGATCGGGGGAGAGGATCGGGAACACGATCTTCTGGTGGTCGTCGCCGGGCAGCGGACCCACCAACAGGATGTTGGGGTTCTCCTCGTTCCAGGTGGTCACGTAGACACCGGCGGTTTCCTCCTTGAGCTCGTCGCTAAGGCGATCGGCCGGGGCCAGGGTGAATCCGTCGGGGAGCATCACCACGGCGCCCACGTTGAGGCCGGTGGGGCTGCCGTCACCGGCCACCTGCTGCACCTTGGTGTCGTAGGGGATCTCCACTTCAACCTTGAACACCTCATCGGGGAAGACGGCCTGCGGCACTTCCACGTGGGTGGGCTTCTTGGCCAGGTGGCAGTTGGCGCAAGCCAGTTTGCCGGTGGCTTCCCGCGGGTAGTCGTAGTTCTGTTGCGCCCAGAACGGGTAGGCCCAGCTGGCCTGGGGGGCGAACAGCAGGGCGCTGAGGGCCAGCAGCGAGCTCAGCAGCAGGGAGAAGGGGCGGCGCATGGGGCGAAACGGCGAGGGGGGAACGGTCGGGGAGCTGATCAGACCCACCAGGGCTTTTCGCCGGTGCGGAAATCGGTTTCGGTCCACTGGCTGAGGAAGACGTTGTCGTTCTCCACGCTCACGTGGGCCAGGGCCAGGGAGAGGGGGGCAGGGCCGCGCACCACCTTGCCGGTGGCGTCGTACTGCGAGCCGTGGCAGGGGCACATGAACTTGTTGGCCGCGGCGTTCCAGGGCACCACGCAACCCAGGTGGGTGCAGATGGCGTTGATGCCGTAGCTGCCGATGGCATCGCTGCCCTCGACGATCA
>CAWUND010000066.1:0-6232 GCA_963923815.1 uncultured bacterium | reverse complement strand
CAAACCTGGTTCACCGATCCACCCAGCTCGGTGACCTTCACCAACTACTACTGGTACGTGATGTTGGCCAGTCAGTACTACTTCACGGTGACGCTGCCGGCCGACGCCGGCGCCGGCCTTGGGGGGATGGTGATCCAACAGACCCGCGGCGCCGACCGCAACTTCCAGTTCTTCCCCAACCAAACCACCGCCTTCGTGGGCACCCCACGCCGCGCTGGCACCGCCTTCCCGGTGACGGCGGTGTTTGACAACGCCTCCCGCACCATGACGGTGACCTTCCTGCAGCCGCCACAGCCGGGGCAAACGATCACCGTGAGCCTGGTGCCCCAGAACAATCCCCGCTGGGCCGACACCTACATGTTTGCGGTGCAGGCCCTGCCGGCTGGCCCCAACCCCGTGGCCACCTCCTTGGGCTACGCCACGATGAACATCTACGACACCCACGGCATGTGATGCCGCCGGGCGCCAACAAAACCAAGCGCCTGCGCTGAACACTGCCAAACTGCGCCCATCGCCCCCATCCGCTCCTCCATGGTTCAGCGCGCCGCCTCACTCACCGCCCTCGCCCTGGGGCTGGCCGTCGCCGCCGGCCAAGCCGTCCGCGCCCAGGGTGCACCCGCAGCCGCGCCTGCTGCGGCCCCCGCTGCTGCAGCCCCCGCCCCGATCAGCCAGGCCACCCTGCAGAGCTACATCGACGTGGTGTCGATCAACATGTGCACCCTGCTGAAGCAGAACGTGGCCTACCCCACGGTGTATCAGTCGGGCGTGAGCACCATCGCCGCCGTGGTGATCAAAGACAACGGCTCGATGATCCAAGGGGTGAACAACAACCAACCCCTCAGCAACGACGAGGTGTTCAACGGCACCGCCGTCGACCTAGCGGAAGACAACGCCAACCGCTGCCCCTCCCTGATCCCCCCTGCCGAGCTGCAGCGGCTGAAGAACTACGTGAAGGCCAACAAAAAGGGCTCCTGAGCCAACGCCCGTGCTGCCGCGGATCCTCCACCCCGAGCAGTTGCAGGGCTATCGACTCGGCCAGGCGGACCATTGCCGCCTGGCCCTGTTGAACAACCCCGACCAGGGGGGCTGCACGATGTTTCTGGAGGTGCACGATCCCTGCGACCGTGTGCCGCCCCATGCCCATCACCACGCCGCCGAGCTGTTCTTCGTGCTGCGGGGCACGGTGATCTTCCACGTGGGGGATCGCTCGATCACGGCCCGCGGCGGCGATTTTGTGCTCGTGCCCGAGGAGGCCATCCACGACCTGGAAAACCCCGGCCCGCAGAGGCTGTATTTGCTCACCGTGCTCAGCTGCGACGGGGGCTTCGCCGAGCTGCTGCAACACGGCATCCCAACCCCGCTCGACCAGGAGGATCTGCAGGTGCTGCGCAACCTGTGAGCCGGCGCAGCCCAGCGTGGCTAGCAATGGGGTCTCGCCTGAGACTCATGCTGCAGCATCGCTACGAGGTGTTCTTCTCCTGCCCCCTGCCTACCGGCGGCAGCCAAGCCGGCATCGATGAAGTGGTGGCGGCCAACCGCCACGAAGCCCTGGAGCTGGCGGCCCAGAGCCATCCCCAGTGCGCCCTGGCCGCGTTCCACAGTGCGTTGATTCCCACATCGCGGCGGCGGGGGCTGCTGGCGGACTGGCTGCAAACGCTGTAAGCCGGGGTGATGCTGCACTTCTGGGCGCCCCACCTGGATCCGGCCCATCCGGACGACTGCACGCAGCCGGAGCGCTATGCCATCCGGCTGCTGGAGCGCGGCACCTTCCTCGCGGTGGGCCCTGACGGCCAGAGCCTGGCGGAGGTGGAGAGCTGGCGCGAGGCCCATCTCTTCCATGCCCATGAGGCGGCGATCCGCGCCGCCCGCGAGCTCAACCGCGAGGGCCGTGGCCCGGTGGATGTGGTGAAGGTGGAAATCGACCTCGAGGCCCGCGGCTCAGCGGGGGCGTGATCCATCGCGGTCGGAGCGGAAACCCACCGCAAAGCCCGGCAACCGCTGTGCCTGCAGCAGCATCTGCTCAAACACGGCCCGGGTTTCCGGCGCCCCCTTGCCCATGGCCTCCCGGCTGAGCAGCGTGAGCTCCAGCACCGAACCGGCCGCCGCGGCCTGCACATCGGCGAACAGCTGCATGCGCTGGGGATCCTGGCCCGCATTCACCAGGGCGCTGAGGTGGGCCGGCGTGCGGTGATCCACCTCCGCCCCGATGGCCTGCAGCAGGGGCGTGAGCGCCTCCAGCAGCTCGGCCGGGCTGAGGGATTGGGTGCTCTGGAGCGCCAGAAGAAAACGGGCCATGCGCTGCTCCTCAGGCCCTCATCTTTGCAAGCCCTGGGGAGGGGCCGGGCTCCAGGTTGAAGGCGAGCTGCTGGCCGGCCTCGGATTGGGCCGCCCGACCCCTGCGGCGGCGGCCATCGCCGCGGGCCAATCCCGAGCGCCGCGAGCCGTGGCGGTGCTGAATGGCATCCGCCGCCGCCGCAAAGCCCTGCTCGCGCCGCAGGCTCCAGAGCCGGTCGCGTGCCAGCGCCGCCGCCTCGGCCCACGCCACGATCGGCGCGGGGTAGTCACGCCCCAGCACGCAGCCGATGCGGCGCTGCAGCGCCAGGGGCATGGTCCACGGCTGATGCAGATACACCGCTGGCACCGCCGCCAGCTCCGGCAGCCAGCGGCGGATGAACACCCCCTGGGGGTCGTGGTCGAGCCCCTGCTTGAGCGGGTTGTAGATGCGGATCGTGTTGATGCCCGTGGTGCCCGACTGCATCTGGCACTGGCTCCAGTGGATGCCGGGCTCGTAATCGATGAACAGCCGCGCCAGCTCCAGGCCGCTGTCGCGCCAGGGCAGCCACAGCTGGTAGCTCGCCACCGACATCAGCATCGCCCGCATGCGGAAGTTGAGCCAGCCCGTGGCCCGCAGCGAGCGCATGCAGGCATCCACAAACGGCAGGCCCGTGCGCCCGGCCGCCCAGGCCGCCAGCCGCTCCCCATCCGCCTGCCGCAGCCCGGCGGTGAGCGGGTGCAGCTCGCGCAGCTCCAGATCGGGTTGGTCTTCCAGCTTCTGGATGAAGTGGCAGTGCCAGTGCAAGCGCTCCTCAAAACGCTGCAGCGCCAGCGGCCAACGGCCCGAGCCCGCTTGCCCCGCCAGCTCCTGGCGGCGGGCGCGGCTGGCCTGCACCACCTCCCGCAGCGACAACGTGCCCCAGGCGAGGTGGGCCGACAGTCGCGAGCAGCCCTGGGCCGCCGTGAGCGGGCTCGACAGCTCGGCGTGGTAGCGGCGGCTGCGCTGCCCCAGAAAGCTGGCCAGCAGGTGGGTGCCCTGGCTGCGGCCACCCCGCTGGCGCTGCGGCGGATCATCCGGGGCCAGGCCCAGCTCCTCCGCCTTGGGCAGCGCGCCGGGCTCCACCCCCACAAGCGGGGTGAGCGCTGGCGGCGCCGGCCGCAGCGGCTCCGCCATGCGGCCCTCCCAGCGCTGGGCCCAGCCGCGGCGGCTGGGCAGCGGCCGCACCACCCCAAACTGCGGCAGCTCCCGCCAGGGGATGCCGTGGGCACGGCACCAGCGGGCCACGGCGCGGTCGCGGGCGTAGGTGACGCCGTTGCCGGTTTCCTCATGGCTCCACAGGGCGGCCATGCCGAGCCGGCGGCGCGCCAGCTCCAGCACCTCCACCACCGCGCCGCTGCGCACCACCAACGGCTGCCCCAGCTCCGCCAGGGCCTGGCGCAACTCCAGCAGGCTTTCACGGGCGAAGGCCCACTGCCGCGCCGAAGCATCCGGCTGCTGCCACAGCTCCGGCTCCACCACATACAGGGGCAGCACGGGCCCCCGCTGGGCGGCCTCCAGCAGGGGGGCGTGATCCACCACCCGCAAATCGCGCTTGAACCACACCACCTGCAGCGCTCCCGAGCTGGCGGTGGACATGGGCCATGGGGCTGCAGCGCGGCGACCCTAGGCAGACGATCTGGGAGAGTGCAGCGCCTTGAACATCGCCTGTGGACCCGGCTGATCCGGCCGCCGTGGCCCTGATGGCGCTGCTGCTCCTTGCCGCATTGCTGCTGAGTGCACGCAGTTAAGGTGCGCAATTCCGGTGCCGTTCTGACCCTCCGAAAAGCCCTGCACGGCCTGGGGCCCCTGTTCATCCTGGCCAGCCACCTGGGCTGCGCGGTGCTGCTGTTCACCGGCCTGGGGGCCGCAGCCCTGCTGTGGGCCGTGGCCCTCTACGGGCTGCGCATGCTGGCCACCACGGCCATCTACCACCGGCTGATGGCCCACCGCAGCTACCAGGCGCCGCGGCTGGTGTGGTGGCTGGGGGCCCTGGTGGGGGCCTCCGCCGGCCAGATGGGCCCCAGCTGGTGGGTGGCTCACCACCTGCAGCACCACCGCCATGTGGACACCGGCCACGACCCCCACAGCCCCCTGCTCAGCCCCAGCAGCTGGAGTGGCTTTTGGTATGCCCAGCTGGGCTGGCTGCTGAGCCCGGCCTTCCACCCCGACACGCTGCCGCCGGCGATCGAGGCCGACCCGGTGCTGCGGCTGATCGACCGCCTGCACGTGCTGCCGCCCCTGGCCCTGGCCTGGCTGTCGTGGCAGCTGGGGGGATGGGAATGGCTGGGGGCCTTCTGCCTCAGCACCACGGTGCTGTTCCACGCGGTGGCCAGCGTGAATTCCGTGGCCCACCTGGCCGGCTCCCAACCCTTCGCCACCGGCGACGCCAGCCGCAACAACCCCTGGGTGGCGCTGCTCACCCTCGGCGAGGGCTGGCACAACCTGCACCACGCCTTCCAGGGCTCGGTGCGCCAGGGGCTCACCCTGCGCCAGGGGCGCGTGGTGGTGCTGCCCGATCCCACCTACCGCTTCATCTGCCTGCTGGAGCGCCTGGGCTGGGCGCGGCAGCTGCGAATCCCCTCCCAGCGGGCCCTGCTGGCACGGGGGGCCTGAGGCCACCGGCCCCTACGCTGATCGCACCACCGATCGCAGCGATGGCCTGGGAAATCCTGTTGTTTGCGGTGGTGCTGAGCGTTGATTCGTTCTCGGCGGCCTTCGCCATGGGGTTCCGCCGTTTCTCAGCGCAGCGGGCCTTCTCCTTTGCCTTCAGCTCCGCCTTCGCGGAAGGGGCCGCCACCGCCCTCGGCTTCCTGCTGGGCAGCATCGCCAAGGATCTGATCACCAGCTACGACCACTGGGTGGCCTTCGTGCTGCTGGTGGCGGTGGGGGGCCACATGTGCTGGGAGGCCTACCACCACAACCCCGACGACACCACCGAAGCCGAAGACCCGCGCACCCACAGCTTCCTGAAGATCCTGCTGGTGTCCACCGTCACCAGCATCGACTCCCTCGGGGTTGGCATCACCCTGGGGTTGGCGGGCAAGCCGATCGCCCAATACGCCGTGGCCATTGCCCTGGCGGCCTTCGCCGCCACCTACCTGGGCCTCGGGTTGGCCAAGCGCATGCCGGCCGCCTTCGGCAGCCGCCTGGAGATCGTGGGCGGGGCGGTGCTGATCGCCCTCGGCTTCAAGATGCTCTCGATTTGAGCCAAGCCCTGAGCGCAGCGTGATCGAGCAGCAGGTGTTGGAGGGGCTCGACGGGCTGCAATGGCTCGGTTCGGGCGAGGAGGCCAGCCGGGTGCTGGGCATCAGCCAGGCCACGGTGAGCCGCTACAGCCAGCGCGCCCTGAAGCTGTTTGGCCTGGGCATGGAGCGGCAGGAGGGGGAATGGCAGCTGACCGGCGATGCCACCTTCCTGCAGCTCGAGCGCCGCGTGCACCAGGTGGCGCGGCGCATGGGCCACCGCCCCCTGCGGCTGGAGGCCACCTATTGGAGCGCCCCCACCCTCTGCGCCGATCTGCCGGCCAGCTGGCGGCTGGGCCGCTCCAACATCGTGGGGGTGGCGCGCAACCTGCAGCTGGTGCAGGAGCGCATCGTGGATGCCTGGATCGCCGGCCTGCCCGACCTCCCCGGCGCCGACCATCCAGAGCTCACCGCGATTGTGCTCAGCCACATGCCGGTGGTCTTCACCTGCGCCCCCGGCCATCCGCTGCTGCAGCGGCAGCAGCTCAGCCTGGAGGATGTGGCCGCCTTCCCCTCCCTGGCGCTCCCCGCCGGCAGCTATCCACTGGTGGAGGCGGCGCTGCGGCGCATCGGCCTCTGGAACGACGCCAGCCGCATGCGGCGCTACCGGCGCGAGCGCTGGGAAGGCCGCGTGGAAAACGACCTGGTGATTGGCTACGGCACCCCCTTGAGCCTG
>CAWUND010000065.1:0-6394 GCA_963923815.1 uncultured bacterium | reverse complement strand
AGCGGATGTGGAATCCGATCGCCTATGCCCTGGGCTTCATCGACTGCGAAGCGATCTCGGCCCGCTGCATGCTCACCATCTTCATGATGTTTGCGGCCAAAACCGAGGCCTCCAAGCTCAACCTGCTCAAGGGCTCGCCCCACCGCTGGCTCACCGGCCCGATCCTCGACTACATCGAGCAGCGGGGCGGCCAGCTGCACCTGCGCCACCGCGTCACCGAGGTGGCCTTTGAGGAGGTGAATGGTGTCACCCAGGTGTCGGGCATGACCCTCGGCACCCCCGATGGCGACAAGCAGGTGCAGGCCGACGCCTACCTGGCGGCCTGCGACGTGCCGGGCATCCAGCGCCTGATTCCCGAGGCCTGGCGCCGCTGGCCCCTGTTCGACAACCTCTACCAATTGGAGGCGGTGCCGGTGGCCACCGTGCAGCTCCGCTACGACGGCTGGGTGACCGAATTGGGCGATGGCGCCCTGCAGGAGGCGGCCCGCCGCGACCTGACCCGCCCCGCCGGCCTCGACAACCTGCTCTACACCGCCGACGCCGACTTCAGCTGCTTTGCCGACCTGGCCCTGGCCAGCCCCGTGGACTACCGCAAAGAGGGGCTGGGCTCGCTGCTGCAGTGCGTGCTCACCCCCGGCGACCCCTGGATCCCCAAGAAAACCGAGGAGATCGTGGCCGCCACCGATGCGCAGGTGCGGCGCCTGTTCCCCTCCGCCGCCAACCTCAAGCTGGTGTGGAGCAACGTGGTCAAACTGGCGCAGTCGCTCTACCGCGAAGCGCCGGGCATGGAGCCCTACCGCCCCGACCAGCGCACCCCCGTGGCCAACTTCTTCCTGGCCGGCAGTTACACCAAGCAGGACTACATCGATTCGATGGAAGGCGCCACCATGAGCGGGCGCCTGGCCGCCGCCGCCATCCTGGGCAGGCCGGTGGAGCTCGCCTCCAATGCCGCAGTCGCCTGATCCCCGCCGTTCCTGAACACCATGGGCCGTTGGCTTGAACACAGCGTCACCACGGAGATCCAGGCCCCCGTGGAGCAGGTGTGGACGGTGTGGAGCGACCTCGAGGCGATGCCCCGCTGGATGAACTGGATCGAATCGGTGACCACCACCGCCGGCGATCCCGACCTCACCGATTGGACCCTGGCGGCCCAGGGGTTTCGCTTCCATTGGAAAGCGCGCATCACCCAGCGGGTGGAGGCCCAGCAGCTGCACTGGGAATCCGTGGGGGGCCTGCCCACCAAGGGCGCCGTGCGCTTCTACCCGGAGGGGGGCTCCACCGCCGTGAAACTCACCGTGAGCTACGAGCTGCCGGGGGTGTTGGCACCGCTGATGGAACCCACCATCCTGGGGGGGATCGTGACCAAGGAGCTCCAGGCCAACCTGGACCGCTTCCGGGATCTGGTGCAGAGCGGCTATGGACGCACCCCCACAACCTGAGCGCCTGAAGCCCTGGGTTGGAGCCCTGTTGAGTCTCTTGGTGTTGGCGGGTTGCAGTGCGCCCCCCAGCTCCGATCTGGGGGTCTTGCCTGCACCCAAGGCCCCCAATCCGGCCCCCGAGAGCCCGCCGGACCCCGCCGCATCCAGCGACGGTTTCACGCCGCTGCCTTCCCCCCAGCAGGTGCTCGCGGGCCTGCCGGTGGGCCGGCCTGATCCCTTCGCGCCGGTGCTGGCCCCCGCCCAGGCCGCCGGGCCCGCCGCCGAAGGGCTGCGGCTCACGGGGGTGTTGCGCTCGCGCTGGGGGCCCCAGGCGTTTGTGCAGCTGGCACCGGGCCAAAGCGGTGCGGTGTGTTTGGGGCCCCGTGGGCTCTGCCCGGGCTCAGGCCTGCAGGCCCTGTTGCCCCCCGGTTGGAGCGTGCTGCGCATCGATGTGGCCCAGGGCCGCCTGCTGCTCAACCAGGGCGGCCAGCGGCGGCTGCTCAGCCTCTAGGGCTGCTCCAGGGCCCGCACGCAGGCGGCCACCAACCCATCGAGATCGTGGGGATCGGCCTCGGCATCCACCCGGCCCAGGGCCTGCATGCAGCTTTGGCTGGTTTGCGGCCCGATCGACACCAGCGCCACCCCCTGCAGCTGCTGCCGCCACGGCGCACCGAAGTGCTGCTCCAGCAGCTGGGCGGTGTGCTGCACGGTTTTGCCGCTGCTGAAGGTGAGGGCGTCGAGGGCGCCGGCGGCCAGCACTTCGGCGGCGGCGGCCGGCAGGGCCTCCGGGCAGCGGGATTCGTAGGCGGCCACCTCCACCACCCGCGCCCCCGCCTCGCCAAAGGCCTCCGCCAGCAGGGTGCGGCCGCCGCTCTGCACCCGCGGCAGCAGCAGCCGCAGCCCCCAGCCCGACACCGGGAAATGGTCGATCAAGCTGTCGGCCACAAACTGCGGCGGCACGAAATCGGCCGGGGCCCCGAGGGCCTCCAGCCGCGCCGCGGTTTTGCGGCCCACCGCTGCGATCTTGAGGCCCCGTGGCCGATCGGCCAGGCCCGATCCCAACCGCCGCAGCCGCTGCTCCACCGCATCCACCCCATTGGCGCTGGACACCACCAGCCAGTGGAAGTCCTCCAGCTCCGCCAGGGCATCGTCGAGGGGGCCCCAGGTGTCCGGTGGGCCGATCACCAGGGCCGGCAGGTCGAGCACCGTGGCGCCCGCCTGCTCAAACAGGCGCCGCGCCTCCCCCAGTTGTTGTTCGGCGCGGGTCACCGCAA
Source organism: uncultured bacterium (assembly GCA_963923815.1). Lineage (GTDB taxonomy): Bacteria > Cyanobacteriota > Cyanobacteriia > PCC-6307 > Cyanobiaceae > Vulcanococcus. Next base: position 3,702 of record CAWUND010000065.1, on the reverse strand, counting down.
TCACGCGACCCGCCAGGGGCAGTGCCATGGCTCAGGCCTCCAGCTTCACCAACGCGCTCGCCTGCTGGTGCAGGTGGCGCGCTTCGTCGTGGCGGCCCCGTTGCCCCAGCAGGGTGATGGCCTGGCGAAAGCTGGCTCGGGCCCCCTCGATGTCGCCCCCCAGCAGCTGGGCCACCGCCAGGTTTTGGTGGGTTTCCGGATGCTCGGGCTGCACCCGCCTGGCCTCCCGGTAGGCCTCCAGGGCGCCGGCCAGGTTGCCCTGGCGGCGGCGGATCAGCCCCAGGTTGTACCAGCCCAGGCCGATCTCCGGTGCCACGGCGGTGGCCCGCTGGCTGAGGCGTTCCGCCTCCTCGGCGGCGCCCCGCTCCAGCAGCAGGGCCGCCAGGTTGAGCCGTGCCGCCAGGGTGAGCCGCGGGGCCAGGGGCAGCTCCAGGGCCTGGCGGTAGAGCGCCTCAGCGGCGCTGGCCTGCTCGGGCCCCTGGGCCAGGGCCAGGTGCAGCAGCAGCTCGTAGCGCTCCGGATGGGCGGAGGCCGGGCAGTGCTCCAGCCCCTGCTCCAGCAGGGCGATCCCCCGCTCCCGCTGGCCCTCCGCCACCTCCAGGCTGCCCAACTTGGCGCAGGCGTAGGGGTCGCCGGGGCGGCGCTCCAGCTCCGCCTCCATGGCGGCCCGCAGCCGTTGGGCCTTGTTGCCCTGGGCCAACAGCTCCGGCCGGTAGCCGTCATGGAGCAGGGCGGGCTCGGGGCAATCGGCGATGCGCCAGTGGGGTTCCCGCTGCAGCAGTTCGGCCACGCTGTCGTCCACCATCGAGTGGTAGGCCCGGCTCCACTGGATCGCCGGGTGGCGGCGGAACAGGCGGCTCACGTTGGAGTAGGGCGATTGCACCGCCCCCCGCTCGTGCCGCAGCAGGTTGATCAGCAGCACGTCGGGTTGGGCCATCAGGGCCCGCAGGGGCGCCCAGGCTTCGGGGCGCAGCCGCTCATCGGCATCGAGCACCAGCACCCAGTCGCCGCTCACCCACTGCAGGGCCTGGTTGCGGGCGGGGGCAAAGTCGCCCGGCCAAGGGATCTGCTCCACCCGCGCCCCGAGGGCCCGCGCCCGCGCCACGGTGTCGTCGCTGGAGCCGGTGTCCACCACCACCAGCTCATCGGCAAACCCCTGCACCGAGCGCAGGCAGTCCTCGATCTGCGCGGCCTCATCCCGCACGATCATCGAGAGGCTGAGCATGGGGTGCCGGTGGGCCGCAGGCTCGAGGCTAGTGGGGTTCAGTCGGTGAAGCCCCCCTCCAGGGCGTTGGCCTCCAGCCCCAACCGCTGCAGCACCAGTGCCTGGGCCTCGGGCATCTGGCCCGGGCTGTAGGCGGCCGGCAGCTGCGGCGGCAGCAGCGGCCGCAGGGCCTGCCAGAGATAGGGGCTGCCGTACACCGCCAGCGCCGCCAGCCGCCCACAGGCCAGCAGTTGCTGCACCACCGCCGGCCAGGGCTCATCGCCGCCGGCGCTGCCCCGGAAGGGGTTGCCGCGCACCAACAGCTGCAGCAGCACGGGGCCGTCCCCCAGACGCTCCAGGGCCAGGGGGGCCCCGGGGTCGCCGCTCCAGGGGCTGGGGCTGTGCCCATCCAGCAGGCGGGCCCCGTAGCCGGCCGCGGCGGGGCGGAGCAGGGCCGGCGCCCGGGCCGGCAGTTGGGGGCTGTTGAGCTGGCTGTCGAGCCGGATCAGGTTCACCCCCGGCCCCGGCGGCAGCGTGGCGCCGCCGCTGTGCTCGAGGCTCAGCGCCAGCAGCTCGGCCCCCAGTTGCTGCTCCTGCGGGCTCACCAGCTGCTCCAGCTGGGCCAACAGGGCGGCCATGGGGGTGTCGCCGGGTGGGGCTGGGGCTTGGGCCGGGGCTTGGCACTGGGCCAGGGCCCGCCGCCGCCGCTCCAGGCTGGCCTGCAGCCGTTCGGGGCTGATGCGGCCCGCCTGCACGGCCCGCTCCAGCCCATCGAGGGCGGCCTCCGCATCGGCGGGCATCAGGATCAGATCGGCGCCGGCGCGGAAGGCCAGCTCCGCCGCCTCCGCGGGCCCGTAGGCGGTGCTGATCGCCTCCATCACCAGGGCGTCGGTGACCACCAGGCCCTCAAACCCCAGCTGGCGCCGCAGCAGCCCCGTGAGCACCGGCTCCGAGAGGGTGGCGGGGCGCTCGGGATCGAGGGCCGGCAGCTGCAGGTGGGCCGTCATCACCGAGGCCACCCCCGCCGCGATGGCGGCCTGGAAGGGGGGCAGCTCCACCGCCGCCAGCCGCTCGCGGCCATGGGGAATCACCGGCAGCGCCAGGTGCGAGTCGGTGCTGGTGTCGCCATGGCCGGGGAAATGCTTGGCGCAGGCCAGCACCCCCTCCCCCTGGCAGCCCCGCACAAAGGCTGAGGCCAGGGCCGCGGCCGCCGGCACCGTGTCGCCCCAGGCCCGCACGTTGATCACCGGATTGGCGGGGTTGTTGTTCACGTCGCAGACGGGCCCCAGCACCCAGTTGAGCCCCAGCAGCCGCGCCTGGCGGCCCGTGCAGCGGCCGTAGCGCTCCGCCAGCCGTTCGGCCCGTTGGGGATCCGTGCCATGCAGCCGCCCCAGGGCCAGGGGGGGCACCAACCAGCTGGCCCCTTCGAAGCGCTGGCCCACCCCCTCCTCCACATCGGCGCAGAGCAGCAGCGGTTGCCCCGCCCAGCCCTGCAGCTGCTCGCAGCGCAGGCGCAGCTCCTCGGCGCTGCCCCCCAGCAGGATCACGCCGCCCACCCCCTGCTCCAGCAGGCGGCGCAGCTCGGCATTGCGCAGCTCCCAGCGGGGGTACCGGCGCTGGCCATCGCGGCCGTGGCCGCTGCAGCGCACCACCAGCAAGCTGGCCAGCTGGCGCCGCAGCGTGGCGCTAGGGGGCGCCATCGCCGTCGAGGCCCGTGCCCTCAGGAATCTCACCCCGCTCCTGGCGCTGCTGCTCCAGCTGATTCAGCAGCCCCAGCACCGAGGTGCCTTTCTCCAGCCCCCGATCCAGCTGGAACACCACCTCAGGGGTGCGGCGCATGTTGAGGCGCCGGCTCAGTTCGCCCTTCACGTAGCTGGCGGCCGAGCGCAGGCCGGCCAGTGCCTGCTGCTGGGCCTCGGCGCTGCCGTACACGCTCACAAAAATCTTGCAGTGCTGCAGGTCGCCCGCCACCTCCACGTTGGTGACGCTCACCATCCCCAGGCTCACCCGCTCATCCTTGATGCCGCTCACCAGCAGCTCGCTCACCTCACGGCGGATCAGGGCCGCCACCCGCTCGACGCGCCTGCCCTGGGCCATCGCTACGCGCTCACATCTGCGCTCACCATGGCACGCAGGATCAGGCTCAAACTCAGCACGCCGCTCACCAGCGCCCCCACCAGCGCCACGGCCGTCACCGGGTTGCTGCGGCGCTGGGCCAGGGGTTCAAACACCGAGTTGGCCACACCGAGGCCAAAGGCGATCAGGTAGCGCGGGTAGCGCGTGACGTTGAGGAAGAAATCCCGCATGGGGGCAGGGCGTTGGCCTGGTTCTGCTGGCTACTCTGCCGCCAAAGGGCCCAAAGCCGATGTTGGAGCTCCATCAGTTCCGCCATTCCGCCTTCTGCGAGAAGGTGCGGTTGGTGTTGGCGGCCAAGCAGCTGCCCTACACCGTGGTGGAGGTGGTGCCGGGCCTGGGCCAGGTGCAGCTCTACCGCCTCT